>QOAM01000133.1 GCA_003978075.1 Thermodesulfatator sp.
GACGTAGGATCCGCTGGGGTTAAGCCCCGTGGGGGTTCGAGTCCCCCCTCCCGCATTAGAAATATCAAGGCTTACAGGAGCCTCTAAAAAGTGGGGCTTCAATTTTATAAATTCGCTTGCTGTCCATGGTGGACATTGGTAACGGGACCTTGGGGAAGGAGGTGTTGAGACTCTTGGCGCGCCCGGGAGGACTCGAACCCCCAACCATCGGATCCGAAGTCCGACGCTCTATCCAGTTGAGCTACGGGCGCCCTTCCTTGACATCTTTACTGTCATGAATTCTACCCGATTTTATAACCGCAACAAGGAGGGGCCAGGCTCATCAGGGAACCGCCCCGGATTTTCCGGAAAACTTCTCTTTGTGAGTCAGCGGTGACATCCAAATGTCTGGAGAGTAAAAAGGGAAGAGACCTCTTCTAGAAAGAGGTCTCCGCATTAGAGAAAAAACTCCCTAGGAGGCACCTTTTACTCTCCAACAATCCCGGGATGGTCCATTTGTGACCTTACGGGAGAAGGTGTTAAATTGGGGTATGATGGTGGAAAAGTGGGTGGTGCTTTATCTCTCCCGATTGGGAAGTTTTTTCTTGGAGGCGGCCCCTTACATTCTCTTTGGCCTCTTACTCGCCGGGGTCTTGCGAATCTTCGTCTCTGAGGAATGGCTCAGCCGACACCTGGGAGGACACTCCCTTAAAGGGGCCCTCAAGGCCGCCCTCCTGGGGCTTCCCCTTCCCCTTTGTTCCTGTGGGGTTCTGCCTGCGGCGGTAGGGCTTTATCGGGCCGGGGCCGGGCTCCCGGCCACCTTCTCTTTCCTAGTGGCCACCCCCCAGACCAGTGTGGACGCCATCCTCTTGGCTTACGGACTCCTCGGGGGGTTTTTTGCCCTGGCCTACCCTCTTTCGGCCCTATGGGCGGCCCTGCTGGTGGCCCTGGCCATACGTTTTGGGGCAGGTGAAGGCCCTACTTCCCCCGCTCCGGTCACCACTTCCTGCTGTTGTTCCTCCAAGGAGTCCCCGACACCCTCTTTCAAAGAAAGGATCTCCGCTTCCCTGCGTTATGCGGTGGAGGATCTGCTCGGAGAGATCGCTCGACCGCTCGTAGTGGGTTTTCTCTTAGCAGCTCTGGTAGCTCTGCTTCTTCCTACCGGGCTGGCTGAAAGGCTCTCGGCCCACGGACTGGTCTATCCGGCCATGATCCTGGTGGGGCTTCCCCTTTATGTGTGCGCCATAGCCTCCATCCCTTTGGCCTACGCCTTTCTTCTCAAGGGTTTTAGTCCGGGAGCGGTGTTAGTCTTTCTCCTCACGGGTCCGGCTACCAATCTTACCAGTCTTACCGTGCTTTCCCGGGTCTTCGGTCTACGCCCGGTAGTCCTCTATCTCCTGGCCCTTACCTTGGCTGCCTTTTCCGCAGGCCTGCTCCTGGACACCTTCTTCCCTCAGGTTGCCTTGGGGATGGGCCCGGCAGGGGGAAAAGAGGGCCTAAAACTCCTGCACCTCGTAGCGGCGGTGGTGCTGGGCCTCCTCCTAACACGGGAGATCCTCTGGAAACCTCTGCGAAAAAACCAGAAAAGGACTTGCGCCTGTCACGGCTAATCTACCACGGAAAAACCCTCCAGTTTTTGGCGCCAAAAGGCCGTGGCCCGGGGATAGATCTTGCGAAAGGTCACCTCAAGGTACTCGCCGCGCCTTTTCTCCTTCAGGACCTCCACTTTTACCTGAGCGTGCCGAAAGTGGACTAAGAGGGCCCTAAAAGCCCTCTCCGTGCGAAAACGCACCTGAAAGGTTTCAGCCACAGGTTCCCCTTGGGCTACCCTTTCTAGAAACTCTCTCAGGCCCCGAAAGACCCTTTCTACCGGTTCTCCTGATCCCACATCTCCAAAAAGCTCCCAGTGACTGAGGATATAGCGCACTAGACGGTGGGTGAGATATTGCGAAGGGACCTCTCCCAGGTAAGGAAAGACCACGCGCATATCTTCTAAGTTGGAGACCGGGGTTACATACTTAAGATAAGGCCTCCCGGAGACTCCCTTGAGGACCACCCCTTCTCTTCCCTCGGCCTCGTAGCGCCGCAGGAGGGCGAGAAGAGGAGAAAGATCGCCGGGCCAGAAAGGTCCGGAAACTTCTGGAGCGGGAAACCCGTAAGCCTCCAGGAGGGCGTATTTTTCCTCTGGAGGGAGAAGGTGACCCTCGGGAAGGCGCATAAGATCGAAAACGAAAAAACGTACATCTTCTTTGATGTAGGGTGGCCATTCCCCCACAAAGGGATTCCCCGGACCGGCCACCTCACAGCAGACCGCAAGCTCCGGGTGGTCCTCGAAGAATTCCGAAAGACGGGGCAGAAAATCCGGCCAGCGATCCGTAGCAAAGGGGCAAATAAAGCCCCTGCGGGTCACGGCCAGGATCTCCCGTCCCGTCCGAAAAAGACGCACATTGTAACCTTCTATCTTTTCTTCGGCGAAAAAGGCTTCGGAAAAGTAGCGAGGCACCCCGGTAGAAAGGCGAAAGATCCGGGGAATATGTGGAAAACCGGGGACCAGAATCTCCTCTCCCAAGATGGTTCCTTCGGGAAAACCCCGCACATCTCGCCGCAGGCGAAAGAGGTTGGCTTCTGTGCCGAGGAGGGGCACCACCCGGGCCTCGGCCAAGGCCGATTCCCACACCTCAAGCGGCACCTTCCTTACTTCCGGATTGCGGGCGTAAAGGGAGGCAAACCGCCGGCGCAGGGCCTCAAAACGCTCCGCTTCCATGGAGGAGCACCTCTGCAGGTTCTCCCTCTTTCCCCTGGATTTCTATCTTTACCGGAAGAAACTGTCGAATAACCCAAGCATTAGTGAGAAGGTGCCTGGTCACCCGGGGGGTACGAAAACGTGTAGAGCCACAGGCCAGGGCCGCAGGGAGAAGCAACTGATCCGCCAGGTGCTCATCGAGAGAGGCTCCAGTCTCCATGATTTGAAGATAAGGCTTCACGGCTTCCTCAGCCACCCTCTCCGCAGGCTTTCCCCGAGCTCCCAGGGCGAAGGCTCCGGCCCTCTGGGATCCCTTGCGTCCCACCACCCCTACAAAGGTCCCGGGGGAGGCGCTTTGGGCCTTTTCCAGACGGATCTCCACGGAAAGCCCGGCCTCCCGCAGGAGCTTTTCCGCCCGGGCCGCCTGACGCCGCCGAATATGCTCCGGGAGATCCGCGGTCACCAAGGAGATCACTCGGGTAATCTCCGGCCGGAAGGGTTTCCCCAGGTCTATCCCTTGCAGTTCCCTTAGCGGACGAATCTCCGCCAGGAACTCCCCTCCTCCCCGCGGGTAAAAACCGTACTTTCGCAGGACAAGCCTTCCGGAAAGGCCCAGGGCCTCGACCACAGGCCAGAAGACCTCAGCTAGATAGTGAAAGCAGGGGCTTTGGGGCACATGGGTGCCCCCGCGCAGGAGAAGACGCCCGCCCCCGGCCCAAGCTAGAGGAAGATAGAGGGTCTGAAAGAGGAGGGAAGTGGCCCCGGCGGTCCCGATCTCTAGTGTGTAGGCCCCGGGGCGGGGAGGTCCTGGACGAAAGAGGATCTCCCGGGAGCCCTTCTCCGCCCCTTCCACCTCCGCCCCGGAGAGACGAGCTGCCCCCAGCACACAGGCCAGGTGCTGGGGCCGCAACCCGGGTTTGGGCCTTCCGGCGCGGATGTTTACCAAACGAAAGGGGCGACCGGTAAGGATGGAAAGGGTGAGGGCCGTGCGCAGGATCTGCCCTCCTCCCTCTCCGTAGGAACCATCAAGGACCAGCATCCTAGCGCCGATGGCAGGCCACCCGGTGTCCCGGTGCAATCTCCCGGAGTTTTGGTCTTTCCTCTTTACACGGATCCCGGGCCTCGGGACAGCGGGGATGAAACACGCAACCCGAGGGCCGCCGCAGGAGACTCGGGGGCTCCCCCCAGAGAGGCCTTCGAGGACGCTCCTTCCCAGGCACCGCAGCTAGCAGGGCCTCGGTGTAGGGATGAAGCCTCCCCCCGGCCAGAAAGACCTCCCGCGGGGCCTCTTCCACGATCTCTCCCAGATACATGACCGCCACCCGCTGGCTCAAATAGAGGACCACCGGAAGATCGTGCGAGATGAAGAGATAGCTCATGGAAAAGCGTCGCTGGAGCTCCAAGAGGAGCTCCAAGATCTGGGCCTGCACAGAGACATCGAGAGCCGAGGTGGGCTCGTCCAGGACTACCACCCGGGGTCGGGTGATGAGGGCCCGGGCCAGGGCCACCCGTTGGCGCTGCCCCCCGGAGAGCTGATGGGGGAAGCGGGGAAGGAGCTCCTTCTCGAGCCCCACTAGGCTCAACATCTCTACGGCCTGTTCTCGGGCCTCCTGCCGGGGCACCCCGAGAAGTTTCAGGGGTTCGGTAACCAAGTCTTCCACCCGCTTGCGGGGGTTGAGGGAGGCCGCCGGATCCTGGAAGACGGCTTGAAGCGCCGGACGCAGACGGCGCCTTTCTTGGCGAGAAAGTCTCCAGTAAGGCCGTCCTAGAAAGTAAAATTCTCCCCGGTCGGGTTTTTCGAGGGCCAGGGCCAGGCGGGCCAGGGTGCTCTTGCCGCAGCCGCTCTCCCCCACCAGCCCTAGGATCTCGTTTTTACGCAGTTCCAAACTCAGCTCTCGGAGCACGGAGAGCCGGGCCCCCTGGCCCCAAAAACTCCGCAGGCCGTAGGACTTTTCCACCTCCCGGAGGACGAGCATGCTCATCGCCGAAAACACCTCACCTTCCGGCCCGGGTTCACCTCACGGAGCTCAGGGTGTTCTTTCACGCAGCGTTCCTTTCTTTCCGGACATCGGGGAGCGAAGCGGCAACCCACGGGCCATCTTCCCGGGGAGGGTACCTGTCCGGGCAAAGCCTCAAGGCGCCTCACCCCCAGCCGGGGGAAGGCAGCCAGAAGCCCCCGGGTATAAGGATGGAGAGGTTCCTCAAATAGGGCCTCCCGCGAGGCCTCTTCCACGATCTCTCCGGCATACATCACCGCCACCCGGTCGGCCACTTCCTGGATCACCGAAAGATCGTGGGAGATGAAAAGAAAGGCCAGGTGGCGCCGGGCGCGCAGTTCCTTGAAAAGTTCCAGAATCTGGGCCTGAACGGTAACATCAAGCGCAGTGGTGGGCTCGTCAGCCACCAGGACCTCCGGCTCCCCGGCCAGGGCCATGGCGATCATAGCCCGTTGGCGCATGCCTCCGGAAAGCTCGTGGGGATAATTGCGATAACGCACCTCCGGGTCTGGAAGGCGCACCTCCGCGAGCAATCGCAGGGTCTCTTCGCGAGCGGCCTTTCCACGTAGCCCCCGGTGCTCCAGGAGCACCTCCTCGATTTGGTAGCCGATGGTGAAGACAGGATTAAGGGCACTCAGGGGCTCTTGAAAGATGAGCGCCAGGTGCCGCCCCCGAAAGCGCCGCCGTTCTTCCGTTGAAAGACTTAAGAGATCCTGATCCCGAAAAAGGACCCGTCCTTCTAAGGGAATTACTCCCGGAGGAAAGAGACCCAAGCAGGAGAGACCGGTAAGCGACTTTCCGCAGCCGCTCTCCCCCACCAGCCCTAGAATCTCCCCCACCTGGAGATGAAAACTTACGCTCTTTAAGAGGAATGGCCCGCCGGCCAGGCCCAAACAGAGCCCTTCAACCCGTAGGAGGGGAACCCCCTCCACCCTTAAGCTCAGCCTCCGCCGCAGCGGCGGATCTCCGCCGCCAGGATCTCCTGAGGCGTAGCCTCCCGCACGGTCTCAATGCGGATGCGCATGATGACCTTCTTTCCGGCAGCCGGATGATTGAAGTCGGCCTTGACCCGGTCGCCTTCTACAGCCAGCACCTTGAAAAAGGTCTTCTGCCCGAAGGGCCCCTCCTCTTCGTAGTAAGTCCCCGGTCGGGCCCGTTCAGGATGTCTGAGGCGAGAAAGAGGAATCTCTTTTACTAGATGGGGCTGATGCGGTCCGTAGGCCGCCTCCGGAGGAATGGTGACCGTAATCTCTTCGTTTTCTCGCGCCCCTTCAATGGCCCGCTCGATCAGAGGAAGCACAGGCTCCCTTCCGTAGATAAAAGAGGCCTGAAGTGGTCGCTTAAACCACTCCGGAGCTTCCTCACCCTCGATATCCAGGGCGTAAGTAAGCACCACCACCCGATCCGGTCCTACGGTCAATTCCATATCCCTCACCCTTACCTCTCTCTAAAAAGATTTGGGCTACTGCCCCCCTGCTTGGCGCTTTCTATCTTATACCTGGCCAGCCCCCTTGTCTAGGAGACCCTCACGGGTAACGCGCTTTTAAAAGAGATACCATGGCCGTCGTAGGTGAGGAGGTAGGCCCGGGCCTCCAGCCCCTCTTCCAGGGCCGCGGCCAGGGCTCGGGCAAAATCCGGCTGGATCTCTTCGGCAGGTCGTATCTCCTCCGCCTCTTGACGAAAGACCAGGAAAAGGAGCCCTGCCCGGAAGCCTTCTTGAAGAAGCCTCCGCAAGGTCTGAAGATGGCGCAGGCCCCGCAAGGTAGGTGCGTCGGGAAAGAGGGCCGTCTTCCCCCGGGCCCAGGTAACCCCTTTGACCTCCACCCAAAGAGGGCCCCGGGGGGTCTCTAGCCGAAAATCCAGACGCCCCTCCTCCACCTCCGGCTCGGCCTTTAGATCTGAAAACTCTCCAAAAGGTTTTTGCAAAAAGAAAAGGTTGGCCGCGATTTGGCGATGATAGCCTGAGTGACAAAAACACCAGTAGTCCTCCAGGCGTATAGCTAGCACATCCCAGCGCGTGCGTCTCCTTCGCCCCCTTACAGAGCGCAAGGCCACCCGTCTTCCGGGGCGGATCAGATCCGGGAGTCTTCCCGGATCGTGAAGATGGGCCTCCTCTTCCCGTCCCTGGATAAGGACCTGCACCAAAAAACGGTTGGGACGGGAGAGAAGCTTCCCCTCCGCTTGATAAGAAATAGTCCAGAGATACAAGCTCAATACCTCTGATAAAAGTGGCCGGGGAGGCCCTGAATCAGGCCTTCCATTTCTAGTTCCAGTAAGGCTTCCGCGAGTTGGGACACCGAAAGGCCCGTGGCCTCTAAGATCTCGTCGAAGTGGCGGGGATAGGGCCCCAAGGCCGCTAAGACCTCACGGGCTTGAGGGGAGAGATCTTCTGGGGAAGGCCCTGAGGAGGTAGAGGAAGGGGCCTGCTTCCCCGAGGTGATTCCTAGGATCTCCAGGACCTCCTCGGGAGAGGTCACCGGATGGGCCCCTTGCTTAAGGAGGTAGTGCACACCGGCACTCTGGGGCGAGAAGATGCTTCCAGGAACAGCCAGGACTTCTCTTCCTTGATCCAGGGCCATCCCGGCCGTGATGAGGGCCCCGCTCCTTTCCGCCGCCTCTACCACCAGCACTCCTAAGGAAAGCCCGGAGATGAGGCGATTGCGCCGCGGAAAGCGCCACCTCTCCGGCCGGGCCCCAGGAGGAAACTCCGAGACCAAAGCGCCGCCGGCAGCCAGGATTTCTTCCGCTAGGTGCCGGTTCTCCCGGGGGTAGATAACCTCCGGCCCGGAGCCTAAAACCGCTACGGTGTAGCCCCCAGCAGAAAGGGCCCCGCGATGGGCCTCGGTGTCCACCCCCAGAGCTAGGCCGGAAACGATTCCTACCCCGGACTCGGCCAGCCTCCTGCTCCACTCCAGGGCCACCCGACGACCATAAGGAGTGGCCTTTCGGGAACCCACCACCGCCAAAAGCGGGATCTCGGTCCGCAGGCGACCCCTTACCAAAAGAAAAGCCGGAGGGTCCGCAATTTGACGCAAGAGGGCCGGGTAGCCCTCGTCTTCAAAAAAGACCGGCTCTGCACCTATGCGCTGGAGGGCTTCCAGGGTCTTCCGCCCCTGAGGAACCAGGCTAGGCGGGGACGCAAAGCCCGCCACCGGGGCCAGTCCTTTTTCTGCAGCCAGCCCCAGGAGGGCCAAATGCCTTTCAGGAAGTCCCATGGGAAAAAATTACGTGGATTTCTCCCGGACCTAGAGAGACTTCTGCCTCCGGAGAAAGGATCTCTCGGGCCGCCGCTAGACGGTCCGCCTCTGGAGAGAGCTCCATCGGACGCCATCGAAGACAAAGCTCGGCTCCTTCCCTCCGAGCCCGGAGCTCGGCCTCCAGTTCTCCCTCTTTTTCGCCCAGAGCGGGAACAAGGGCTCCCAAAAGGGCGCAAAGGCCGGCTCGGAGCCTCCTGCGGGGAAAATATAGATGGAGATCTTCCAGGTTTAGGACCTTTTTTACCCGGTGCTTGAAAGCCAGATCAGCCTCCCAGAAGGCAATTTCTTTTTCCAAAAATTCCTTGAGGGACCAAGGGCCCTCTTCCTCCGAAGAGAGATCTTCTTCAGCTGCCATCAGGAGATTGATCAGACGGTAATGGTGCCCTTTGAGACGCTCCAGACTCTCTTTCAAAATCTTACGGTCCTCTTCCGCCAGGCGAAGATGGTCCAGACGATTTTCCAGAAGCTCTACCTGCATGAGAGCGGCCTGCAGGGGTCCGCGCAGGTTATGAAGATAACCCCTGAAAAGCCACCCGAGAGCCGCCGGACGAAGAAGCTCTTGTATATCCATCTTCCCTTTTCTAGGCATCCCCGAGGGAGAAGTCAAGATGGAATCTCGCGATGTCCCGAAAAGGAGCACAGCCATGAACCTCAAGGCCTGAGCGGGCTTGAGGAAGTCCGGGAAATGTGGTAAGGGTGCTCAAATCCCGCGAGGGGAGTCTCTATGTCCAAAAAAATCCGGAAGATCCTGGTAGCCAACCGTGGCGTGCCGGCAGTCCGCATCATGCAGACCTGCCGGGATCTCAAGATCCCTACCGTAGCCGTTTACAGTACTCCAGACCGATTGAGTCTCCATGTGTTCATGGCGGACGAGGCCGTTCACATCGGGGAGGGTCCGCCGCTCAAGTCCTATCTGAACATGGATCGGATCATCGAAGCCGCTCTCCAGACAGGGGCTGATGCCGTTCATCCCGGATGGGGTTTCCTCGCGGAAAATGCCGAATTTGCTCAACGAGTGATCGATGCCGGTCTCACTTGGATCGGGCCCCATCCCCGGATTATCGCCCTCATGGGGGACAAAAAAGCGGCCAAGGAGATAGCTAAGCGGGCCAATGTGCCTACCATCCCCGGCATTGAGGATCCTCCGAGTCCAGAGGCCATCCTGGAATGGATGGAACGCGAAAAAATAGATTTCCCCCTCATGCTCAAGGCCGCTCTGGGCGGAGGAGGAAAAGGGATGGTAAAGGTGGAGAAGGCCGAGGAATTGCCACAGAAGTTCTCTCACGCCCAGTCCGAGGCTTATAAGGCCTTCGGGGACTCCCGCCTTATTGCGGAAAGGTACATTCAGCGGGGACGCCATGTAGAAGTCCAGATCGTGGCCGATCATCATGGTCATGTGGTGCATCTTTTCGAACGGGAATGCACCATCCAGCGACGCAATCAGAAGATCATTGAGGAGACCCCGGCCCCTTCTCTAGATGACGACCTACGGCAGGAGATCTGTTTCACCGCTGTGCGCCTTATGCGGGAGATCGACTATGATTCCGCCGGCACGGTGGAATTTTTGCTGGATGCCGAGACGCGCAAATTTTACTTTCTAGAGGTCAACACGCGTCTTCAGGTGGAGCACGGGGTCACGGAGCTGGCCACCGGGCTGGACATTGTGGATCTTATGATCCAGATCGCCGAAGATAAGGTCCTCCCCTTCCATCAGCGCGATATTCAGAGCAACCGCTGGGCCATTGAGTGTCGTCTCACCGCCGAGGACCCGCGCACTTTTGCCCCTTCCTTCGGGACTATTACCCGACTCCAGATCCCCGACGGGCCTAATATCCGCATTTCTACCGGGGTCTACGAAGGGGCCGAGATACCCCCTTATTACGACTCCATGTTCATGCTCATTATGAGTGCTGGAGCCGACCGCGACCAAGCCATCCGGGTCATGGACCGGGCCCTCTCCCGGGGCCTGCGGGTGGATGGGGTCAAGACCATCGCCCCCCTCCTTATCAGCATCATTCGGCACCCTAAGTTCCGGGCCGGAGAGTTTTCTACCCGCTTTATCGAGGAACACCTGGAAGAACTAATCTCCACCTTTAAAGAGTTCGACCCTGATGAAGAGGTGTTGAAGATCGCCCGCTATGTGGCTGAGATCTCGGCCTTGGGCCCCCAAGGTTGGATGTAAATGAATGAATTTTAAGACAGGGAGGTTTGGATGGACCTCATACGCATAAGACCCGGCATGAAACCCGCAGAGATCCTGAAGATTCTTCGGGAGTCTGATCGGGTATTTTTTACCTCTACTTCTCTGCGGGATGCGGGGCAGTCCGACTATAAAAATCGACATCGCCTTATCGATCTCAAGACCTTATGTCCCATCTACAATGAACTGGGGCTTTTTAGCGTAGAATGCCATGGGGGGGCCCGTTGGCATGTGGGCATCCTCAATCGTCGGGAAAGCCCCTTTGAGGAGCTGCGCACCTATCGACGCCTTATGCCTAACGTGATGCTCCAGACCCTTATTCGCGAGACCAATCTTTGGGGTTACCGCCCCTACCCCCGCAATGTCATCGAGTATGTAGTCTCCAGGGTAGATCTCGACCTCTGGCGCTGCTTCTCCTTCCTTAACGACATCCGCAACATGCGCACCGTGGCGGAAGTAGTGATGGAGCGGGGAAAACTCTTCGAACCAGCCATTTCTTTTACCGACGCCGAATGGGCCGACAACGCCTATTACCTTCGGGTAGTGGACGAAATTGTGAGCCTCTGTGGAGGCACGGAAGAAATCATCCTCTGTATCAAAGACATGGCCGGAGTAGGCAGTCCGGAACGTATTCGTAGCCTGGTCTCGGCCATCAAGGACAAATATCCGGAATTGGTGATCCACTATCACCGTCATGCCACCGATGGTTTGGCCCTTCCGGCTTATAAGGCGGCGGTGGAGGCCGGAGTAAAGATCATCGATGTGGAGGAGGATTCCCTTTGCCGCTTTTACGGACAGCCTCCCATGCTTTCGGCCTATGCTTACCTCACGGAAGCTGGTTTTAAGGTAAACCTCAATCCTCGACTGGCTGAACTGGCTGTGCAAAAGGTACGGGAGTGGATCAAACATTACGACTGGGCCGAAAGTCCTTTCAGGGGCTTCGATTACATGGTGGTCAAGCACCGTATGCCCGGAGGGGCCTTCCCCTCCTCCTTCGAGCAGGCGGAAAAGAACGGTTTCCTCCACCTCATGCCCTATATCCTCGAGCTTATGAGTTATTACAACCGCATTGTGAAATACTTTGACGTGACCCCAGGATCTCAGATCACCTGGGTCACCTGTTCAGGGATTGTCAATCGTTACGCCAAGGAGCACGGAGAAGCAGGAGTACGTCACATCCTAGATTTTTTGAGACGGTTTGTCGAAGAAAAAAAAGGCAACTTTGAGGCCATGAACGAGGAAGAGCAGAAGGAGCTTCTCGAGCTTTTTAAGACTGCTCCTGGGGATTTTAAAAATCTCATCCTGGGCAGGTATGGGAAGCTCCCTGCGGGCTGGCCAGATGAGTGGGTTTATCGGAGTGCCTTTGGGGATGAGTGGCAGGAGAAGCTGAAGGAGCGCACCGAGGCCAGCCCTCTAGAGACCGTACCGGAGCTGGATTTGGAGGCTGCCCGCACCGAACTGCGCAATCACCTGGGACGCGAACCCACGGAGGAGGAATTTATTATCTATCTCATGCATCCCAAAGATGCCCTGGGATTCTTTGACTTTTTTGAGAAATATGGTCAAAGCTCTTATGTGCTTCCCACTCCGGTATTCCGTTACGGCCTGCGCAAGCCCGGGGACAAGGTGGAATTCTTCTTTCAAGGCAAGCCCTATACCATCGAGCTGGTCTCTGTGGGGGCCGAGCACGACGGGGTTATGCATGTAGTAGTGAAGGTCAACAACAAGACCCGGGTCTTTGAGGTAACCACCCCTAGGGTCAAGAAAAAAGAGGTGCGGATGGCCAAAGGGCCCCACGAAATAGGTTCCCCCATCAAGGGCAATGTCTGGCGGCTGGGCAACCCCAAGCGCGGGGAGCTCAAGGTGGGGGATATCTATCACAAAGGGGAGGAGATGGCCAATCTAGAGGCCATGAAAATGGAAACCCCCATTTACGCTCCTTTTGATTGCGTAGTGGAAGAGATTTGTGTAAAAGTGAACGAAAGTGTAGTGGAAGGCCAGCTCCTCTTTGTGGTCAAGCCCTTAGAGGAATATCGTCCCAAAGAAACCCCCGCCAACCTAGGAGAAGAGGTCAAAGATTGAAAGAGCCTAAAGTAGCTTAAATGGGGGAGCTCCAGCGCAAACAGAGAATTTAAAGGGGGGTAAGACGCTCAAGACCCCCCATATAGGGGCGTAGGGCCTCCGGGATCAGGACCGAGCCATCGGCCTGCTGGTAATTCTCCAAGATGGCCATGACCGTCCGCCCCACCGCCACCCCTGAACCATTAAGGGTGTGTACAAAGCGGGGTTTGCCTCCCCCCTTGGGCCGGTAGCGGATGCGAGCTCGACGGGCCTGGAAGTCCTCACAGTTGGAACAGGAGGAAATTTCCACGAAGCGGCCTTGTCCCGGGGCCCAGACCTCAATGTCATAGGTCTTGGCTGCAGCAAAGCCCAGGTCCCCGGTGCAAAGAAGCACCACTCGATAAGGAAGTCCCAAGAGCTGCAACACCTCCTCGGCATCCAAGAGAAGGGTCTCTAGCTCCTCATAGGAGGTTTCCGGAGTGGTGATCTTTACCAGCTCCACCTTGTTGAACTGATGCTGACGGATGATCCCCCGGGTATCCCGTCCGTGGGCCCCGGCTTCAGAACGAAAACAAGGGGTATAGGCCGTGTAACAAAGAGGTAAGACCTCCTCCGGGAGGATTTCCTCCCGGTGAAGGTTGGTCACCGGGACCTCCGCGGTGGGAATGAGATAATAGTTCCAATCCTCGAGCTTAAAGAGGTCTTCCTTGAATTTGGGAAGCTGGCCTGTGCCTATCATGGTGGCCTCGTTCACGATGAAGGGGGGAAGGATCTCCTCGTAGCCGTGCTTTTTCACATGGAGATCCAACATGAAATTGATGAGGGCCCGTTCCAGGAGGGCCCCGCCTCCACGATACACCACGAAGCGGGAGCCTGCTATCTTGGCCGCCCGCTCGAAGTCAAGGATCCCTAAATTCGTCCCGATCTCCCAGTGGGGTTTAGGCTCGAAATCGAACTGTGGAAGATCCCCCCAGCGTTTGACTACCTGGTTCTGGCTCTCGTCCTCCCCTATGGGCACGCTTTCGTGAGGAAGATTGGGGATCTCAAGGAGGAGGGCCTCCTCCGCCGCTTCCACCTCCCGCAACTTCTCCTCCACGGCCTTAAGCCTTTCGCCTATTTCCTTGACCCGGCTTACCAAATCTGGGACCTCGTACCCTTGACGTTTGGCCCGCCCGATTTCCTCCGAAAGGATCTTTCTTTGGTGGCGCAACCCATCCGCCTCCGCTACCAGACGTCGCCTTTCGGCGTCTAGCTCCAGCAAGCGGTCCACAGGATATTCTTCTCCCCGAGTGGCCAGCCTAGCCTTCACCCAATCAGGTCTTTCCCGGATCAAACGCAGATCAAGCACCTTGGGCCTCCCTGAGCAAAATCTCTGCCGGGGAACCGGGACATAAATTCTTTTAGGAGCTCTCCAAGCCCTCTCTATCCCTACCCTATTTTAAGCTTTTACTAAACTCTTTTCTAGAGAACGACTTGCCTCATTTAAAAATTTCGAAAGCTTCTCCTTGAATATTTGTCCTCGCCCTTCTACTACCTCGATACAAAATCTGGGATAAAATGGGCTGAAAGAGAGCGGTGCTTGCAAGAATAGAGGGATGAGGAAAGGGATGAAGGAGAATTTTTCTTTTGTGAAGATGCAGGCCTCGGGTAACGATTTCATCCTGATCAACAACTTTTCGCGGGAAATCTCCGCGGAGGAGGGCCGGGAGCTGGCCCGGCGTCTCTGTCGACGGAGGCTTTCCGTGGGGGCTGACGGGCTCATCCTACTCGAGCCTCCGGAAGATCCGGCCCACGCCTTTCGCTGGCGGTTTTTCAATGCCGACGGTTCGGAGGCGGAGATGTGCGGCAACGGAGGGCGCTGTGCCGCCCGCTTTGCCGTGGAGGAGGGCTTGGCCCGCGCGAGGCTCTCCTTCGAAACCCTAGCGGGAGTCATCCGGGCGGAGGTGCAGGGCTCAAGGGTAAAGGTGACCCTCACCCCGCCTCAGGGGCTGGCCCTGAGGATGGAACTTTGGGTGGGGGAGCGGCCTCTTACCGTGCACTTCGTAAACACCGGCGTGCCTCACGCCGTGGTCCTGGTGGAACATCTGGAGGAGGTCCCGCTAGAGTCTCTGGGTCCCCTCCTCCGCCGGCACGAACGTTTTTCTCCCGCGGGAACCAACGTGAATTTCGTTAAGATCCTTTCCGACAGGGAGATCGCCCTGCGTACCTACGAGCGAGGGGTGGAGGGGGAGACCCTGGCCTGCGGCACCGGGGCCGCGGCGAGCGCTCTGATCTCGACAGAGCTGGGACGGACACATTTCCCGGTGCGCGTCCACACCCGGGGAGGAGAAGTCCTCACCATCCATCGGGAGGGAGAGACCCTACTCTTGGAGGGCGAGACCCGCCGTCTCTATCGAGGGCTCCTTCACCGCGAAGCCCTCCTCGACTAGCCCTTCCTAGAAGAGGCCGGCGGAACTTGGGGTAAAGGGAAAGGGTCTAGAGGTACCTCCAAGGAAGGGACTTCCGTAAAAATTTTTAGGGGATTAAGATGGATCTTTAGAGAGATTTGGAGATAAAGGGGGCTTAGGGCTTCACCCCCAACGAAGGTCTCAAGGAGGTATGATATGTCTACTAAGTTGTGGGGAGCGTTGATCGTGTTTTTTTTGTGGGCAGGTCCTCTTCCCGCCCAGAAGGCGGCGGTAGTGGCCAGAGTAGGACCCTACACCCTTACGCGGGCGGAGTTTCAGCGAGAGATGGAGGCCAATCCCCAGCTCAAGGCCCTGCTTACAGCCAAGCCTCAGATGAAGAGGATCCTCTTAGAACGCTGGGTGGAGGTGAACCTCCTGGCCCTGGCTGGGAAAGAGGCGGGGCTTGCGAAGGACCCCCAGGTGCAGGCCCAGATCGAGGAGCAGGTGCGCATGATCCTGGCCCAAAATTTTTACCTCCGGAAGGTCCTAGCCGGCCTCAAGGTCACGGATAAGGAGGCCCGGGAATATTATCTCAAGCACCAAAAGGCCTACACCCAGCCCGAGCAGATCCAGGCCCGCCACATCCTCATCCGTCTCCCCCAAAAGGCCTCCAAAAAGGAGGAGGCCCAGGCACGGGCCAAGATCGAAAAGATCCGCAAGCAGATCCTAGCCGGGGCAGACTTCGCGGAGATGGCCCGCAAGTACTCCGAGGATCCGGGGACCAAAAACCGGGGGGGAGAGCTGGGGCTTTTCACCCGGGGACAGATGATCCCCGAGTTCGAAAAGGAGGTCTTTAAGCTTAAGGTAGGAGAGCTCAGTCCTCCTATTCGCACCCGCTTCGGTTACCATTTAGTCCAGGTGGAGGCCCGGGTGCCGGCTCATGTAGAGCCCTACGCAAAGGTGAAAGAACAGGTTAAAAAGGACCTCCTGGAGAAAAAGAAGGCCGAGCGGCTCTCGGCCCTCCTCGCCCAACTTCGCAAGAAGTATCCCGTAGAATTGCATCCGGAGAATCTCCCGTGAAGCTGGATCCCTGGTGTCAGAGTCTCCCGGAGCCCCTGGCCCAGGAGGTGCTCCAGGCCCCGGAAAGACACGTCCTCTTTCTGGACATCGAGACCGAAGGCCTTTCCAAAGAGCGCAACGGGCTCACCGTGCTGGGGACCATGGTGGGGCGCTGCTACCGGGCCTTTGTGGCCGGGCACAACCTGGAAGAGGGCCCCGCTTATCTGGCACGCTTTCCCGTTTGGGTGACCTTTGGAGGGGCCCGTTTCGATCTGCCCTTTCTACGGGCCCACTTCCCGCGTCTTCCGCAGCCAGCGCTGCATATTGATCTCTGGCGAGTCTTTCGCGATCTGGGCTATCGAGGTGGCCTCAAAAAGCTTGAGGAGCGTTTCGGTCTGTCCCGCCGGACTCGGGGGTTCACCGGCTATGACGCGGTTAAGCTCTGGCAGCGCTGGCGGCGGCAGAGGGACCGCCGGGCCCTGCGGCTCCTCCTCTTCTACAACCGGGAAGATGTAGCCAACCTCAGGCCTCTGCTTGAGATTGCCGCGGTCAAACTTTGCGGGGAGGAGCCCCTTGGATAAGGAAAAGCTGCGGCTTTCTATCACGGAAAAATTTCTGGCCTACGCTGCGGACCTCAGCGAGACCCTGCCCCTAGGGGCCATCCTGGTCTACGCGGATGTCTTTCCCGGAGGGGAAGAGCTAGCCCGCTTTCTGGAACATGTGAAGGGACATCGGGTGATCCTGGTGACCCGGGAGGGCAGCCTAGAAAGGCCCCAGGGAGCCGAGGTTATAGAGGTGCCGGGTATCAAGCTCACCCGGCTGGGCCAGATCAAGGTGGCGGTCCTCATCGGCGTGGCCCGAGGACTTTTTCGCCACGAGGATCTCCTTATCTGTCTTTCCGGGGTGGCGGAAAGCGGACACCTGGACAGTCTTTTCATCCTGGACCTAGAAAGCGAATTCGAGATTTTTGCCGTTTCCCAGCTGGAGGATCTGCGCGAGATCGTGCGTCCGGAGGTCTTCCAGAGGGTGCTCTCCCTGGCTATCGTGCTGGCCACCCAGGGCCGGGAAGGGCGACCGGTGGGGACCTGTTTCATCCTGGGAGATTCCGACGAAGTCTTGCAACACTGTGACCAGATGGTTATCAACCCCTTCAGAGGCTATCCTGAAAACGAGCGCAACATCCTGGATCCCAAACTGGAGGAAACGGTCAAGGAGTTCGCCCTCCTAGACGGGGCCTTTGTGATTCGGGGCGATGGGGTCATTGAAAGCGCCGGGGCTTATATCCGCACCGGACTGGTGAGCGAGGATATTCCTAGCGGGCTGGGGGCTCGCCATCGTTCGGCAGCGGCTATCACCGCGCTTTCTCGCGCTGTGGCCATCACCGTAAGCGAGTCCACAGGGACGGTCACCGTTTTCCGCAACGGAAAGATCGTGATGGAGATCGAAAAACCCCACCCCTTGGGGCCGGAAACCGAGTGGCAGAGGGCCTTTTACGCCGGTCCCCGAGCCCCCTCTGAATGGCCCCACCAGAAAAAGCCTTACTAGGCAGCCCCTGAACGATCAGGGCTTTTTCGTTAATCTCCGCGGGGGGAGTTCTAGGGGCGCCAAGCGGGTAAGGAGTTTGTAGGCTTCGAAGGCCCCGGGGAGGTTTCCGTGCTTGAGAGCCCCTCGGATGAAAATTTCCGCCTTGCGTCGGGCCTCCACCTTCACCAAGAATCGCATCTCCGGCGTAAGGGCCGGATCGTGAAAGATCTTGACCAGGGCCTTGAGCCTCCAGAAATCGAGCCCTGGCCGGGAGGAGAGCTGATCCGCATGCCCTCCCCTTTTGATCACCAGAGGTTCCGGCAGGAGATAGACCGGATAGCGGGCCGCCAGCCTAAGCCAAAGTTCATAGTCCTCACAGAGCGGAAACTCCTCGTCAAAAAGACCGATTTTCGAGAAGACCTCCCGGCGCAGCATCACCCCAGAGGGGGAGACCAGGCAGAGCTTTACCGCCCGATGGAAAAAATAGCCGTGAGGCTTGCGGTGTTTACGCTGGGGTTGCACTCGCCGCCCTCCTTTGATCCAGATCTCTTCGGTCTGCACAGCTACGGCCTGAGGGTTTTCGCGAAAGAAGGCCACCTGACGGGCCACCTTTTCCGGGAGCCAGAGGTCGTCGCTGTCCAGAAAAGCGATGAGCTCCCCTCGGGCCAGGCCCAAGCCCCGATTGCGGGCTGCCGCTGGCCCCTCCCTGCGCCCCTTCCGTACATAGATCACCGGATAACGGGAAACCAGACGCGGAGTCTCGTCCTCCGAGGCCTCGTCTACCACGATGACCTCCAGCGGACGATAAGTCTGAGAGAAAACAGAATCCAAGGCCTCCCCCAGAAAAGAGGCCCGGTTGAAAGTGGGGATGATCACCGAGACCAACAAGATTTCCGCCCCGGAGACTTGCGTCCATTTTACCCCTTGCCTTGTTCCCGGCAAGACTTATTTTTCATTTCAGAAAGATTTGGAGAAAAAGAAAGCGAAAAGCGGAGAATAGGCTAAATTCTTGAAAAGGAGGTGGTATTATGGCCATTAACTGGACTTGGGAATGGGATCCCTTTCGCGAGTTTGAGAGGTTGCAGGAGGAGTTGGATCGGCTCTTTGAGTGGGTGAGTCCCTTCCGGACCCTGAGGGGGGAAGAGGTCTATCCCAAGATCAATGTGGGGGAGACGGAAAACGAGGTTTTAGTCTATATTTTTGCCCCGGGGATGGACCCTTCCAAGGTGGATCTTTCGCTGGAGGGAAATATCCTTTCCGTTTCTGGAGAGCGGCAGGCGGAGGAGGCCTTGGGGGTAGAGGAGGTGCGGCCTGAAAAGTATGTGCGCAGGGAGCGGTTCTCCGGGCGCTTTTCCCGGGTCATTTCTCTGCCGGAGTCGGTGGATCCGGCGGAGGTGAACGCGGAATACCGGAACGGGATCATCATGGTGCGCATCGGGAAGAAGGCCGAGCGGCGGGGACGCAAGATCGAGGTCAAAGCAGCCTAAAATTTGAGAAAAGGAGGTGAGGAGCCATGGCGGAGAGGAAGGAGATTGCCCGTAGGGAGGAGAGTCCCCCTGAGGCCCGTAGGCGGAGGCGGGCCATGGTACCGGCGGTGGATGTCTACGAGACGGAGGAAGGGGTGATCCTCGCGGCGGACATGCCTGGGGTGGGACCAGACAGTCTGGATCTGCGCATAGAAGACAATGTGCTTTATCTCCGGGGCCAAATCAAGGAGGTCCCCGGGGAGGAGGTGCGTCCGGATTATGTAGAGGTGCGTAGTCGGGAATATTTTAGGGCCTTCACCCTGGGCCCGGAGTTCGACCAGGAAAAGATCGAGGCCTCCATCAAGCACGGAGTCCTGCGGGTCTTCATCCCCAAGCTGGAAACCGAAAAGCCCAAGAAGATCGAGATCAAGGTGGCCTCTTAAGGGGAGGCGGGGGGCTCTGCCCCCCGCTGGCGCAGCCTTTCCAGGTCCTGAGGGGTGTCCACTTCGGGACAGTCGTAAGGGGTAATGCTCACAGCAATGGGGTAGCCGTTTTCCAAGGCCCGTAATTGTTCCAGCTTTTCGGACTTTTCCAGCTCTCCGGGGGGAAGTTTGATGAATATATCCAAAAATTCACGGCGATAGGCATAGAGGCCCAGGTGTTTGAGGTAACGCGGAGCCGGACCCGGGGGACGGAAGTAGGGAATGGGAGCGCGGGAAAAGTAAAGGGCTCGCCCTTCGCGGTCCACTACCACCTTCACCCGGTTGGGATCCTGAAGCTCTTCCGGATTTTCCAAGGGCACGGCCAGGGTGGCCATGGGAACCTCCGAGGAAAGGAGAAGAGGCCGCACCAGTTCCTCTAAGGCCTCCGGAGCCACTAGAGGCTGGTCCGCCTGAATATTGACCACTAGGTCCTGATCCGCCAACTTGAGGAGATGGGCAGCTTCGGCGAGGCGTTCGGTGCCGCAGGTGTGTTGCGGGGAGGTCAGGAGGGCCTGCCCGCCAAAGCCCTCCACCACCTGCAGGATGCGCTGGTCGTCGGTGGCCACGATCACCTCCTCCAGGATCCGGCTCGTCCGAGCCCTCTCCCATACATGCTGAATAAGGGGTTTTCCCCAAAGCTCGGCCAAGGGCTTGCCGGGAAAACGGGTAGAACCGTAACGGGCCGGGATAATGCCCACGATACGCATGGTGTCTCCTCCTTGACTCAAGCCTCAAGCAATGCTTAACTCAAGTTTAACTAGAGGGAGGGAGAAATAAAATGCGCTATTTCCTAGGAATCTTCTTTGGGCTTTGGATTTTAAGCTCTCCTCTCTGGGCGGCCTATCCCAAAAGGGTGGCGGTAGTTCCCTTTAAGGTGAATGCCTCGCAGGACTTGGCCTATGTGCGGGAAGGCATTCAAGACATGCTGACCACGCGTCTTTTCGCTCCCGGCCAGGTGGAGACCGTGGATCCCGCCCTGGTGAAAAAGACCCTGGCGAAGCTGGGCAAGCCCTTCACCTTGGAGAAGGCCCGCGCTCTGGGAGAGAAACTGGGGGTAGATTATGTGCTCTTCGGGAGTGTGAGCGTTTTCGGGGAAAACGTGAGCGTGGATGCGGAACTTCTCCCCATCAAGGAGGCGCGCTCCCCCATCACCCTTTACACCGAAGTGAAGGGGCTGGGAGAGGTTATTCCCACCCTGGCGGAGTTCGCCAAGCGCTCCCGGGACTACATCCTGGGCAAGGCCGCTCCTGAGGAGGCCGTGGCGGTCACTGCCCCTCCTCCTTCTACGCCGGTCTCTTCTGCTCCCCCTACTCCCCCGTCCCCTCAGCCGGTTTCTCCGGCCCGGATGCACCCAGACAAATTGGTGGCCCTTTCTCCTCCCCCGGCGGTCCCTGCGACCTCTTACCCAAGCTCTGGGACACCTTCCTATCCGAGCTCCGGGGCATCCTCTGCCTCTTCGGCTTCACAAAGATCCGGGGTTCCCCCCACCACCTATGCCGATGTGGATCAGTGGCCGGATTATCCCCCGGAGAATCTCCCGCCCACGGCCCCTTCAGCGGCCCCGCGTCCCCCGGCTAACCCCCCGCAGGGAGTGGTGCAGACCC
>QOAM01000107.1 GCA_003978075.1 Thermodesulfatator sp.
CGGGGAGAGTGCAGAAGAAGCCCTGAGACAGATCAGGGAGAAGGGCTACGCCGAAAGATATCAGGCCCAGGGCCTTGAGGTCGTCCCGGTGGGCGTCTCCTTTGACCCCCGCACCCGCCGCATCACTGAGATCCGTAGGGGAAAATAGCCCCCTCTCCACCTCCCTGTAAGACCCGAGTTTGACAGTTAAAAGGGGCCATCGAGCATAAAGTGGGCCTTTCCGCCCTAAAAACCCTTTGAAACATCTTGAAACATCCCTGATTTTTTCTTTTATTTCTCCTTCCCTAACCAAATCCCTACTTTGTTATTGCTCGTTTATTGCTCGTTTTTTTAATATGACTCTTGGCAAACAGGAATCTTACTGGCATACTCTAATGCCCTCCATGTATAGAGGAGGCGATTTTTGCCATGGTGTTGAAGAGGCTTTATGATTCGGCCTCGAAGTTTGGGGTTGGCCGGGGGAAGGAGGAGACACCGGGCCCGCAAACCCAAAAATGATCACAGCAACCGCTAAATGTTGTGTTTACCAAATAGATGAGGTGGGGACTTTGGCTGGAATACGCAGAGGTAAAATACCACTGTGAGGTGAGCTATCACGCCATCTTGTGACAGCGCCAAAATTAACCGCCCAAGGGAGGACTCTTGGCGGAGCTGCTCATAAACTACGCCCCTTATGAGACCCGAGTGGCCCTGATGGAAGAGGGTCAGGTGGTGGAATTCTATGTGGAACGGCCCAAAGAGAAGGGAGTGGTAGGTAACATCTACAAGGGTCGAGTGGTGAGGGTCCTTCCGGGGATGAAGGCCGCCTTCGTAGAGGTGGGGCTTTCGCGCACGGCTTTCCTTTATGGGGGAGATTTCCTGCCCATCCTGGAAGGAGAGGAACTAGCGGGTGAGCCCTTGGACTCCTCTACCTTGGCCGAGGTCCTGCGGGAGGGACAAGAGATCTTGGTTCAGGTCATTAAGGAACCTGTGGGGTCCAAAGGGGCCCGTCTTTCAACCAATATCACTCTCCCCGGCCATTACCTGGTCTATCTTCCTTATATGGGTCATGTAGGGGTCTCCCGCAAGATCCGTAACGAGAACGAGCGAGAGCGCTTGCGCCAACTTATCGAAAAAATTCGTCCCCCGAACACCGGTTGGATCGCCCGCACCGCTGCTGAAGGGGCCGGGGAGGACGAGCTGCGACTAGAAATGGAATTTCTGCTCTCCCTTTGGGAAGAGATCTCCTCTCGGGCTGAAAGGGTCAAGGCTCCGGCCCTGGTTTACGAGGAGCTGGAGGCCAGCCTGCGTGCCGTGCGCGATCTCCTTACCCGCGAGGTCTCCTCGGTGGTCATCGATGACCGAGAGGAATACCAAAAGATCCTGGATTTCCTCTCTCGAGCGGCCCCACATCTTAAAGGTTGCGTGCGCCTTCACCAAGGCCCCCGTGACCTCTTTGAGACCTACGGACTCGAGGCCGATCCCCAAAGACTCCTGGCCTCTCGGGTATGGCTCAAGTCCGGAGGTTTTATCGTCATCGAACCCTGTGAGGCCTTTACCGCCGTCGACGTCAATACGGGCCGTTACGTGGGGAAACGTGATCTCGAAGAGACGGTCTTTCGCACCAATCTGGAAGCTGCCCGGGAGATCGCCTATCAACTCCGCCTACGCAACATCGGTGGCCTCATCATCATTGACTTCATCGACATGGAGGATCCCGCCCATCGGGAGGAGGTCTATCAAACTCTCAAGGAAGCCCTGAAGCGCGACCGGGCCAAGACCGCGGTGAAGCCCATTACCGATTTCGGCATCCTGGAGATGACCCGGGAACGCCGCCGCGAGTCCCTTTACGAGGTGTTCCAAGAAAGATGCCCTCACTGCGGGGGAGAGGGTCGTCTCAAGAGCCGACGCACCGTGTGTTACGAGATCTTTCGCCGCCTGGAGCGGATGGGACCACATGTAAAAAACAAAGTGGTGGAGGTAGAACTTCACCCCGAGGTGGGAGAAATCTTGGCTGAGGAGGCGGACTTCTTGGGAGAGATTGAGGCCCGGCACCAATTCGAACTCCGAGTGATCCCCCGGAAAGATCTCCCCTGGTGGGAATACAAGTTTGCTATCCGGGAAGCCCGGGAATGAGGCCCTCAAAGGGGCAGAATTTCTCCGGGAAAAAGCACCTCGGCCTGGAGGCCCCTCCGGTGAGCTTCTTCAGCGAAAAGGCGGGGCGGGACTTCCGGAGGTTCGTCACCTAAGGCATAGGCCCCCCAGTGAATAGGAAGACCTAAGCGAGCCCGCAGATCGTCGGCGGCTCTGACGGCCTCGGCAGGGTTCAGGTGAAAAGGGGCCATGAGCCTGCGGGGTTCGTAAGCCCCGCAAGGGAGAAAGGCCAGGTCAAAGGGCCCGAATTCCTCTCCTATTTCCCGAAAGCCCTCAAAATAACCTGTATCCCCTCCGAAAAAGAGTCGTATACCTCCCACCTCCACCAGATAGCTTACCCAGAGGGCCCGGTTATGGTCTAGAAAGGTGCGCTGTGACCAGTGTTGGGCCGGAAGGGCCAGAATGCGTACTCCGGAGATGCGCACCTCATCCAACCAGTCCAACTCCACCAGGTGATAGCCCTCGAGGTAACGGGCTGCTCCTAACCCACAGATTATCCTAAATCCCGAGGGCAAGGCCCGAAGGGTGCCGCGATCCAGATGATCTAAGTGGGCATGGGAGAGAAGAACAAGGTCGGGCTGAGGAAGGGATTCCGGAGAAAGGGGCGGCGGGGTCCTCCGACGCACCACCCCGCCAATAGGTCCTAGGATAGGGTCGAAAAGAAGGTGGCAACCTGCCACCCGCAACCAAACCGTGCTGTGTCCCAGAAAGGCCACGAGATCCCCTTCCAACAGAGCTTCCGGGGAAAGCATCCTTACCGGGATATCGAAGGTCCGGGGCACCGGATTTTCCAGTAGCCGGCTTATTTTCCAGCGAAGGATTTCCCGGAAGAGAGGACGTTCGGCCTCTAGCCAGGGATTGGTAAAACGCCCCTCGGAGAGATGATGTCTCCGGGCCGCGGCCAGCTCAAGAATCCTTCTCTTCGTCTTCCTCCTCCATCTTGAGGAGGTCCTTGAACCGGGTGTCCATCCCCACCACCCCTATGACCTCCTCGTAGCGGTCGCGAATGGGGGCGGAGACCGTGAGACATAAAGCCCCGGTAACCTTAGAGGTGTAAAAGTCCGATACATAGACCTTTCCCGTACGAAAAGGTTCCACGAACCAGGGACGATCGGAGTAATCCTCGTCTCGGAGAAGGTGCTCGAAGCGGCCTCGGTCCTCTATGTGGGTGATGAGGGGGGTGATGCGGCGCCCCTCTTGATTCACTACATAAATGAACTGGATGTAAGGATGCTCTTCCAGAAATTCCCGAAGGAGGGGGACGATCTTTTGCGGATCCATGGAGCGGATCTCCGGGCGTTCAGCCAGCTCCTCGGCCAGCTTGGAGAGTAGCTTTTCAGCTCGGGCCTTCATGCGGTCCAGGTCGGAAACGAAGAGCTCTGGGATATATTTGCGCACCAGCTGGATCATCTCCTCGTTGGAGATGGAGGTAACCCGTCCCGCTTCGTATTGCTTGAGGATGTGCTTGTAAATCTTAGCCACCCCAGGGTGGCGTTTATCAATTTGACGGTCGCCCTTGAGGTGAAAATGGGTGTTGATCCAGTAAGCTATCCCTGCGGTGCCGCTCTTGTCGGTGATAATGATCCCGATGGGGCGCTTAAGGAGCTTTTTGGTATCAAAGGGGTTATAAATTTCCTCATTTTTGAGGAGCCCATCGATATGGATGCCCGCCCGAGTGGCGTTAAATTCCGAACCCACGAAGGGTTGATTAGAGGGGATCTTTTCCCCTAAGACCTCGCGATAATAATCCGCGATTTCCGTAATCACCGTGGTGTCTACCCCGTTGTGCGTGCCCCGCAGAGAAATGTACTCGAAGATCATGGCCTCAAGGGGGGTATTTCCCGTGCGCTCACCGAAGCCCAGGAGGGTGCAGTTGACCGCGGCACAGCCGTAAAGCCAGGCCACGGTAGCATTGATAACCACCTTGTAGAAATCGTTATGCCCGTGCCATTCCAGAAGCTCTCCGGGCACCCCAGCCTCCTCAATCAGAGTCCTCACCAGCTTGGGGACACTGCGCGGAAGCGCCGCCTCCGGGAAGGGCACCCCTAGCCCCAAGGTATCGCAAAGGCGGATCTTTACGTCTAGCCCTGATTCTTCCCGGAGTTTCATGAGCTCGATGGCCAAGGGTACCACAAAACCAAAAATATCCGCCCGAGTTACATCCTCGAAATGACAGCGAGGGATAATGCCCAGGGAAAGAGCCTCCTTGACGATGGCCAAGTAGTCTTCTAAGGCTTGACGCCGGGTCTTTTTGAGTTTGAGAAAGATGTGGTAGTCCGAACAGGAGGTAAGGATGCCCGTCTCCTTGAGGCCCATGTCCCGGACCAGTTTGAGGTCTTCGATTTTGGCCCGGATCCAGCCGGTGATTTCCGGGTACCGGTAACCCAAGGCCAAACATTCCTCTACCGCCTCTCGATCTTTGGCTGTGTAAAGAAAGAACTCGCTCTGCCGGATGACCCCGTTTCGCCCTCCCAGACGATGCATGAGCTTGTAGAGGTCCACGATCTGCTGCACGGTGTAAGGAGGGCGGGCTTGCTGCCCGTCACGAAAGGTGGTGTCAGTGATCCAGATCTCTCGAGCCGGACACGGAGGCACATACCGATGGTCAAATTCCACATAAGGGATATCCGTATAAGGAAAGATCTCCTTCATGAGGTTGGGCTCATCCACTTCTCGAAGCTGAGGCTGCCAAAATTTGGTGTGCACATGTTCTAAGAGCCTTTTTTCCGGGTTCCACCTGGGCATAATTTCCTCCTTGAGACCGAGATGGCTAAAAGAAAACTTAACATAGAAATCTGCCCCCGACGAGCCAGCTTTTCTGGAGAAAGAGCCCTTGTCAAACATAGATTTGCGGGTAAATAGGGGCTTAGGTGAAATCTCTAAAGAGGTCTTAAGGCAGTGTACCGACTGGGGTGGTTTTCTACCGGTAGAGACGAGGCTGCGCGCCTGCTCCTCAAGATCGTCTATGATCGGATTAGAGAAGGATTCATTCCCGCAGAGATAATTTATGTCTTTCTCAGTCGAAGGCCTGGAGAGAGTCCGGAATCGGATCTCTTCTTCAGTCTTTGCCAAGAACTAGGCCTAGAGGTAGTTTATCTTTCGGCCCGGGAGTTCGAGCCCCGACTCCGCCAAGAAGACCGTTCCTCCTGGCGCAAGCTCTATCACCACCGGGTGCTGGAGATCCTCCCGGAAGAGATAGATCTGGCGGTGTTGGCAGGTTACATGTGGGTGGTTTCCGAAGAAATGTGTCAAAAGCTACCTATGCTGAACCTCCATCCCGCCCTGCCCGGAGGGCCCAAGGGGACTTGGCAAGAGGTCATCTGGCAGCTCATCTCCGCCCGGGCCGCAGAGACCGGGGCCATGATGCATCGGGTTACCCCCCTCCTCGATGAAGGTCCGGCAGCTACCTTTTGTCGTTTCAATATTCGGGAGGGAGATTTCACTCTTTTTTGGAAAGATTGTGAAGAAAAACTCCTCAAAAAAGGATTATCCGCTCTTCAATCTGAAGAAGGGGAGAGACTTACTCTTTTTCGCAAGATTCGTGAGGAAGGAGTGCGTCGAGAGCTTCCTTTGATCGTCTATACCCTTAAGGCCTTTGCCGAGGGGGAGATATCCTGGGAGAGCCCGGATCTTCCTCTTGATCTTTCCGCACGCATTGAGGAACATCTGCGCACCGGAGCTTGGCGTTGATTCGCGGACACGGGGGTGAAGTTTATCATCTGGCCCGCAAGCTGGGCCTTGATCCCCGGGAAATTCTCGACTTTAGCAGCAATGTCAGTCCCTTCCCCCCTCCCCAAGGACTCTACGAACTTCTTATCCAGCATCTTCCGGAAATCGAACGTCTCCCAGAGGTGGACAGCTTCACCTTACGTGAGGCCCTGGCCCAGCGCTTCGGAGGCCCTCCCACACGCTACTTCCCCTCTTCCGGAACCACCGAATGGATCTTTGCCTTGCCGCAGGCCCTCAAACCCTCGAGAGTCCTCGTTTTGGCCCCTACCTATGCCGACTATGAGGATGCCGCTCAGGCGGCCGGAGTAAAAGTGAAAGCCCTCCTCGCCTATGAAAAAGAGCTCTTCCGTCTGCCCTTGGAAAAATTGGCCTCGGAGATCCGTCCAGGGGACCTCATTTTCCTTTGTAATCCCAATAATCCTACCGGGACCTTTTGGCCCCGGGCCAGATTAGCTAAACTGCTCTCTTCTTTTCCCCAAGCGGTCTTTGTAGTAGACGAATCTTACCTGCCCTTTGCCGCCGGGGAACAGGAAAGCCTTCTCACCCTTTTGCCCTTTCCGAAAAATCTGGTGGTGCTCTTTTCCTTCTCCAAGATCTACCGGGTGCCGGGCCTAAGGCTGGGCTTCGCCGCGGCTAGCGGACCTCTTGAGGAAATCCTCTCCCGAGAAGAGCTCCCCTGGGCCGTAAATCGGCTGGCACAGATAGCCGGGACTTTCCTCCTCTCCTGCCAGAACTACGAGGAAAAGGTCAGGACTTTCTTACAGGAAGAAAGACCTCGTTTAGCCCAGCGGCTCGCTGATCTAGGCCTCCGGGTCTTTCCTTCCCAAGCCAACTTTCTGCTGCTCCGGCTTCCAAAAGGGCTTTCCGGAAAGGAAATCTTCGAAAAACTCCTTCGTCAAGGGATCCTCATCCGGGTCTGTGGAAACTTCCGCGGTCTTGGGGAAGACTTTTTGCGTATTGCCCTAAGGACTCCGGAAGAAAACGAAAAACTACTTCAGGCGCTGGCGCGTCTTCTGTAGGTAGCGAAGGACCTCTTGCGGAGCGTGATTTTCCTCTGCTTCGCGATAAAGGCCCTCATGCAGACGGTATTCCACCTCGCCCAAGCGCACCTGGAGCTTTCGGTTGAGACGCCGTAGACGCCGGCATTCCTCCTCAGGACGAAGGAGAGGCCCTTTCCCTAGCCGGATCCCGTATTTGGTGCGTATCCCCCGACGGGCCACCGGAGAGCCCTGGCACAAAAGCCGCAAGTCCTTCTGGTTTTCTTTGATCTGGCGGCGAAGCCAATTTCTCTCCTTGAT
Organism: Thermodesulfatator sp.; assembly: GCA_003978075.1. Lineage (GTDB taxonomy): Bacteria > Desulfobacterota > Thermodesulfobacteria > Thermodesulfobacteriales > Thermodesulfobacteriaceae > Thermosulfurimonas_A. Next base: position 7,161 of record QOAM01000107.1, read on the forward strand.
CAAGCGATGCACCTCCTCTTTATACCATCTCAAGTCTTGCCTTGAGCGGGCAGATTCCGGAGCTGCCCCTACAGGAAAAGCTATCTTTTCGGCCCCCAGGCGGTAGGGCTCAGGAATCTCTTCCGGAAACTCCGTAAAATGCACCACCCCTTCCCGGTCGGTCCAGCGATAAATGTACTGGTGGACCTCCTTCGGAGCAGAGGCGGAGGAATTGCTCGGCGCTGGGGAAGGAAGTCTTTTCTTGGGAGCTTCCGGGAACTCCAAATAGGGAAGCAATCGTTCCAGGCGCCGGGGACCGATGCCCTTTACCGCAAGGAGGTCCTCCGGATGGCGAAAGGGACCGTGGCGCTCTCGATATTCCACAATACGCCGGGCTAGAGTGGGCCCTATACCCGGAAGCTCCTCCAGCTCCTTTACCGAGGCCCGGTTGGGATCTAAGGCCCAAAGGGGAAGGGCCAGAAAAACCCAGAAAATGAGACATATTCCCCAGAAAATTCTGGTCTTCATCAAATACCCAAGTCCTCTTTACCTGAAGACCGATTATCGAATCTTTCAGCAATCTCGGGTCTTCAAAGAAAAAAAGGGGCGGCTTGCGCCGCCCCTTTCAAAGCCACCCCCCTCTGAACAGCTTAGAAGGTGTAGGTTACCCCCAGCGAGACCCGATACATGTCATCGGCGTCATCGTCCGGACGATTGCAGTGATGCTCCGGATTATAGGGAGCACAGTCATTGTAGGCGTAGGCATCCAGAGCATCGTCGGCCCAGAGGTAACCGGCAGCCAGATCCACAGTGAGCCCAGGATAGAGCTCATACTTCACATAGAAGTCGAGCTCCCAACCTATGCTGTCATCTTCTTCATGGATCCGGCCAGACTCATCCACCCAGTAGGAATCCTCGTCGAGCTGCATGTAGTTCCCGGCCAGAGCCAAGGAGAGCTTAGGCAGAGGCTTCCAATCCACCCGGAGACGATACATGAGGAAGCCCAGCTCATTGAGATAAGGATGGCGGGAGACCACATAGCCATCGTCGAAGGCCGCGTCCTCGAAGAGGACCACGCTACCCTCGGTGTGGGTGTCGATGGCCAGATAGTTCTCTACATCGTCGTCGTAAGGATCGTCATCCCCGCTGGCCCACCACCAATTGAAGGAGACCTTCAGCTGCTCGTTAATCTCGTAGCCCAGATCAGCATAGACCAACCAAGCATCGTAATCATTATCGTAAGGGGCATCTCCGCCCAGGTAGATGCCTCCGAGATCCACATCAAAGCCCATCACCTTGAACTGAAGATCGCCACCTACATACCAGGGCTGGCTATCCGAAGGCACACAATTGGCCCCTTCCGCCGCACAGAGCTGATCATACTCCGTAACATTGCGCACTACATACCAGTTTCCACCCCGGCTCTCCACCGCCCGCTGATCATCCAGATAAACGGTGAAAAGGCTGAGCATGGCCTTGTCCACATTGAACACCTTGGAGAGGTCGAAATTTAACACCGCGGCATAGGCATCGAAGTCATTGTTCTTCAAGGATTCAAAAGCGGTGGAGCTTACATGATCCGCAGCCCGCACCCAGAAAAAGAGGAAAGAAGTATCTACCTTCCCCAGGCTCACCTTACCCGAAAGGTCGATCCCCGGAGCGGTCTCGTTCCAGAGATAACGATTTACATAGTAAGGACTAAGACCGGCCCGCAACTTGAGCCCCAGGCTCTGCCCAAAAGGCAGGGCGAACTCCACCGACATGATCCGGCTTTCGATGTTGGTGGACTCGTTGTGGAGCTCAAGCCCGTTCTCCTCTCCAAAGTTTACCGAACCCACCTCCATGGCCCAGATCCCCTTGACCTTACCGTCGTCGCTGGCCGCGGTAGCCCACAGCCGGAACTGCAGCGAGGCCCAGGTGTCATCCAGATCGTTCCCCAGCTGCTCGTCCGTAGTGGTCATGATGTGCGCTTCCTGAGCGTCTTTTTTCCCGATCATGCCCCAACTGTTGGTAGTCTGCACCTTCACCCCAAACTGCCCGTGCAGCTCCAACCGGGCCGCCTGCGCCAGTCCCGCCCACATTACAAACACCAAAACCGTCATCCAAACCCACACCCTCCTCATCACTAACCTCCTTTAATAAAATTTTTCACCAAACTTCAAAGATACTCTTTCCCTACACAGAAAAAAGAGGCGACCCTCCTCTCGAGAGCCGCCTCCCGCCACCCCTACACACAACCGGTGGGCTTGGGCAAGCCGGCCATCTTACAGGCCCCTTTACCCGGACCAGAGGGAAAGAGCTCGTAAATCTTCTTCAGGGGGAAACCCGTCACCTTAGAAAGCACCCGCACCATCGGAGCCACACCGTTCTTCTTGTAGTAATCCTGGAGAACCTTGATGACCTTCCAATGCTCCTCCGTGAGCTCCTGAATACCCTCCTGCTCCTTCACATACTCCACCCATTCCTGGCACCAGACATCCAAACCTCCCTGCAGGAACCCGTCCTCATCGACCTCAAAAGTCTTTCCTTTGTACTCAACCGTGGGCATGCCTACCTCCTCCTTTCCAAGATTCTCGCGTTGCTAAATACTTACTACCCTCCCGCAGAATTGTCAAGGAGGATTAAATCGAGAAGCGGCCAATGGGTGCGATCCAAATTAAAAATGCCGGCTTTTTGGGCCTCGGAAAGAGCTATACGCCATTCCGCTCGCCGAAGGGGGCGGTCAAGAGGAGGCATCTCATAGGCCCGCCCCTCGGGATGATAGTGCCCCATAAGATTCACCCGTACCGCAGGAGAAACTTCTCGGGCCAAAAAATGCAGAATCTTTCCGGTTCCAGCCAGATTTTCCGGAAGGACCAAGTGTCGCACGATAAGCCCCCGGCGGGCCACCCCTCTTTCATCGAGCTCTAGGCCGTCCACTTGGCGCCACATTTCCTTTACCCCTTCCCGGGCCTGCTGGGGATAATCCCGGGCCCCGAGGAGCCGCTCCGCCACCTCCGGCTCCCAAACCTTAAAGTCCGGGAGATAAATATCTACCACCCCCTCCAGGGCTTGCAGGACCTCCACCCTCTCGTATCCCCCGCTGTTATAAACCACGGGTAGCCTCCACCCCCTCTGCAGGACCTCTTCTAGGGCCGCCAAAATGGCTGGAATCTGGGGCGTGGGGGTGACCAGATTCAGATTCTCGCACCCCTCCTCTGCCAGCTTCAGAAAGATTTGAGCTAGTTCCTCCACAGAAATCTCCTTTCCTCGACGTTCACGGCTAATCTCCCAGGTCTGACAAAAAACACAAAAGAGATTGCATCCGGTGAAAAAGACTGCTCCGCTACCTCTTTCTCCCACTAGACAGGCTTCCTCCCCGAAGTGGGGTTCGTATCCCGAGACCACCGGGGCTGCCGGAAGACCACAGCGCCCCCGCTCTCCAGCCTTTCGGTTGACCCCACATTCCCACGGACAAAGTCGGCATTCTTCCAGCTGGCCCTCGAGAATCTCTCGAGCCCTTTGGACCCTTTCTAGGTCAGGCATCTTCCAGCTCCTTTACCAGGGCCACCTCGTCGCATTCCGGAAATTTAGGGCATCGAATACAGTCCGCCCAAACTTTGTGCGGGAGCTCGCTCTTGTCGATCTCGTGAAAACCTAAACGCTCAAAAAAATCTGGGACCACGGTGAGCACGAAGACCCTCCTCAGTCCCAGCTCTTGAGCCTCTTCCAGACAAGCCCGCACCAGCTCGGCTCCGATCCCTTCCCGTTGAAACTCCTCACTTACCACAAGCGAGCGGATCTCCCCGAGATCCTCCCAAACGATGTGAAGCCCGCAGGCCCCGGCAATCAGATCTTTTTCCGGGACCTCCCAAACGAAAAATTCTCGCACATTTTCGTAAAGCTCTCCCAAAGGCCGAGGAATGACTTGACCTGTCTTGGCAAAGTAGGTGATAAGACGATGGATGTCGCGGATGTCACGCAGACGGGCCTTGCGGATCACCGGGAGACCTTCTTGATATAAGCGGTCTTGACCCATCTACGCCTCTTGAATTCCCGATAGGCCTTTTCAGCCTCGGCCCGGCTCTTAAAACGCCCTACATAGACCCGGTACCAGGTGCCCTTGCCCCGAAGGTTTACCTTGGCTACCTCTGCCGCATAGCCTCGATCCCGAAAGGCCCGAACGTAGCGTTCTGCTTCGGTCCGGTCCCTGAAAGAGGCCACCTGGAGGACATAGTAAGTGGCCGGAGCAGCCCTTTTAGGGGTCTTCTTGGGGACCGGCAGAGGAGCCCTTGAAGATGATGGAGGAGAGACCTTTTGCGGGGCCTTCAGCTGGACTTTCAAAGAAGGCTCCGCAGAGGAACTTTCCAGAGAGTTGGAAGAGAAGGCCACTCGAGGAGGGCTCACCTCTTCGGCAGGGATCTCCTGAGGAACTTTCTCCTTCAAGGTCTTTTCCGCCACAGGCGAAGGACCTTTGCCCGCGATGCGCTGGCCGAACCAAACCCCCAAAACAAACATCCATAAAAAGAGACAGATCAGGAGGAGAAAAACGAAGATCATCCCCAAAAAACCTAACTCAAAGCGGAACTTCTTGGCCATACCTCACATCCTTTCCGGGGCCGAAACCCCGAGGAGATTCAACCCGTTGGCCAGCACCTGCTTTACCGCTTTGGCCAAAGCCAACCGGGCCTGAGAAAGGGCCCTGTCTTCGGAGATAAAGCGGTGTTTGGTGTAGTAGTCGTGTAAGGCCTCGGCCAAATCCAAAAGATAGTAGGTGAGACGGTGGGGCTCCAGGGCCTCGGCCGCCTCCTCTACCATCTGGGGAAAGAAATCCAGGAGTTTGAGAAGACGGAGATCCTCCGGAGTTTCCAAAAGGGAAGGATCATAGTTTTCTTCCCCGGAAAACCCTGCCTCCTCGGCCTTACGAAACACGCTGGCCAAGCGCGCATGGGCATACTGGACATAGTAAACGGGATTCTCGCTCTTCTGGCTCTTGGCCAGATCCACATCGAAATCCAGAGGAGCGTCACACTTGCGGGTGAGAAAGGTAAAGCGCACCGCATCCCGGCCTACTTCTTCCAAGAGCTCCCGGAGGGTTACGAACTCTCCCGCCCGGGTAGACATACTCTTGAGCTGCCCCCCCTCGAGGAGGTTTACCATCTGGATAAGAAGTACCCGTAATCTTTGGGCATCAATTTGGAGGGCCGCAAGGGCCGCCCTCAGGCGAGGGACGTAACCATGGTGATCCGCTCCCCACACATCTACCACCAGATCAAAACCCCGCTTGAGAAACTTCTCCCGGTGGTAAGCGATGTCCGAGGCAAAATAGGTGGGTTCCCCGTTGGCCCGGAGCACCACCCGATCCTTCTCATCGCCGAAGGCCGTGGCCTGAAACCAGAGGGCCCCGTCTTTTTGGTAAAGATAACCCGCCTTCTTTAAGGCCTCGAGGGCTTCCGCCACCTCCCCCCGCTTGTAAAGATCCTTTTCCGAATACCAGACATCGTAATGCACCCCGAAATCCTCCAGGTCGCGGCGGATCTCGGCCAGGATCTCCGCCAGGGCGAAATCCCGAGCCACTTCCACCGCCTCTTCCTCCGAAAGCTCAAGGAAGTCCGGACGCTCCCGCAGAAGCTTGCGCGCGATCTCTATAATGTAGTCCCCGCGATAATGATCTTCCGGAAAGGAAATCCCTTCCCCGGCTAATTCCCGGGCCCGCAGCCAGACCGATCGCCCGAGGATCTCCATCTGCCGGCCGCGGTCATTGATGTAATATTCACGCACCACCTGGTAGCCGGCAAAGTGCAGAAGGCGGGCCAGGGAGTCCCCTACCGCCGCCCCTCGGCCGTGTCCTATATGGAGAGGCCCGGTGGGATTAGCCGAGACGAACTCCACCTGGACCTTACGGCCGGCCCCCAAAGTGCTTCGACCGTAATCTGCACCGGCAAGAAGGACCCTTTCCACCACCCCCTGCCAATAACTTGGAGCTACAAAAAGATTGAGAAATCCCGGGCCAGCCACCTCCACCTTGCGGAAAAGCTCTCTTTTTTCTGCAAGCTTTCGGGCCAGCTCTTCGGCCAGCTCCCGCGGCCTCCGGCCCAGAGGCCCTGCAGCCACCAAAGCCGCGTTGGTGGCCAGGTCTCCCAGTTCCTCTCGGGGCGGAGGCCCCACCTGAAAACGCACCCCCTCCGGAAGATACTCCTCTAATAACTCCCGTACCCTTTTGACGATCATCGAGACCTCGGACCTTTCAAAGGTCTCCTCACGAGTCCGCTAGGGGCCTCGTCTCCGACTTCTCACCTACCGGTGCCTCATGGTCCCTTTTTCGAGAAATCTGCAGACCCTTCCTCAGCCCCCTCGGACTTTTTCAGGGTTACATCCGGGCTGAAATCCGGGCACTTTATGGGCTTGGTGTTGTCAAAAGAGAAACGCTTGCGGCAGTGTTCCCTCCAAGCACAACGGGCACAAAGGACCAATTCTTCGGAATTTTCTTTCATGCTTCCTCCAAGACCACCGTATGTTTGAGAAAGTCTATTTCTCGAATACGCCCCTTTACCCGGCGGGGCTCTTCGAAAAAGGCCTTGAGAAGGATCTCTTCCCCCTCCATCTCCAAGGCCACCACATCCCGCATGATCTCTTCCTCTTTCCCCTGGCGCCGCATAACCACTCTCGCCTGACACATATCACCTCTCCTTTCAAGATCTTGACTTTTTCGGAGATTCGAGGCTCCTGCGGCCATTATACCAGCCCTCAGGACCCCGGGAAACGGTGGCTCAGGAAAGTTTCCAGACGGGAGCGGCTGAGGGAGATCCGAGGAAAATAAGGAGGAAGCGGGGCCCATAGGAATAGCAGACCTCCTCCTAACGGATGTCTCAAGGCCAATGCCAAGGCATGCAGGAGGATAGCCCGGCCTTTATGCACCCTTCGGCGGGAACCGTAGCGGCGGTCTCCCACTACAGGATATCCCATATAGCTCAGTTGGGCCCGAAGCTGATGTTTGCGACCGGTCTCGGGGAAGAGGAGAAGGACGGTGTGGTTAAGCCCTCGGGATAGGGTTTCGAAGCCGGTCACCGCCTCGCGGAAGTCTTCTGCCGGTTTCTCTCGTACCAGGGTGCGTCCCTCTTTTTCGTCCCAGTGCAGGTAGTGCCGCAGGACCCCGGCCTCCAGGGGAAAACGCCCCTCTACCACTGCTAGATAGGCCTTGCGCACAATCCCTTCCCGAAAGTCTCGGCAAAGCCTCCTCGCAGCCTTAGAGGTGCGGGCCAAGAGGACCACCCCAGAGGTTACCCGGTCCAGCCGATGGACCAGGCCCAGATAGATCCCCCCGGGCTTGGCGTATTTTTCCCGAAGATAGGCCCGAACCTGGTCTAACAGGGTCTCATCCCGGGTACGATCCCCCTGGACCAGCATCCCTCCGGGCTTGGCCACCGCCAAGAGATGCCGATCTTCATAAAGGATCTCTAAAGATCTCGGAAAAAGTCCTCTTTTCCTTGGGGGCTGCGCCCCCCAATCCCCTTTCGCCTCCAAGTTCACCCCCTTTATTTTTTCAAAGACCTCTGCCTTTTCAGAGGTCCCCGTTCTAGCTTGACATAAGAAAGGCCTCCATCCATACTTTAGGCCATGGAATTTTATCTTATTTTAGCCGCGCTCCTCGGGGTATTGATCGCCGCCTTTGCTATCCAGAACGCGGCTCCAGTGGCGGTAAGGTTCCTGGTCTGGCAATTTGAAAGTTCTCTGGCGGTTATTGTGATTCTCTCTCTCCTGGCGGGAATGGTCCTCATCTTCCTCATTTCTCTTCCTGGACGCTTTAAACGGCGCAAAGAGCTTTACGATAAGAACCGGCGCATCAGCGAACTGGAAAAGCAGCTGGCCGAGCTAGAAAAGCGGCTCTCGGACAGAGGGGTATGAGCCTTCCTCCCACCTTGGTCCGCCCGGATTATGCTTACCCCCAGAAAAGAGAACTACTAGAGGCCCTTTACGCCTTTGTGGAAGAGGAAGCCCGCAAATACTCCTTTGTTTGCCGTCCAGGTTGTCACCACTGTTGCACCACCCATCTTTGGGTCACCACCTTAGAGGCCCGGTACCTCTTGGAGGACCTGCCCCAGGAGCTCGAAAAGGGCCTGTTTACCCTTTCTGATTATCCCCGTCCGGGGACCAGTCCTAACGCCATGGCCCTTTTTCTTATGCGGGGGAAAAGCCCCCCGGAGGACAGGCCAGGGAAGGTGCGCACCTGTCCCCTCCTCACCCCAGAAGGACTCTGCGCGGTCTATCCCCGCCGCCCCCTTTCCTGTCGCGTAATGTTTTCACGTGTGCCCTGTGAAATCTCTGGGGAAGCCGAAGTACCTCCGGAGTTTCTGGGGCTAGCCAGCCTCCTTTTCCAGCTCGTAGAAGAGCTCGATGTAGGAGGTCTTTACGGACACCTAGTAGATGCCATCCGATTCTGGAGAGAGCTAGAGAAAGGGGTGGAGGAGGTCCCGGAGTGGCTGTTGGGCAACCGGGAGGCCCCGGATCTAGCCTATCTCCCGGAGGAGGACTCCTTGCGCGAGGCCCTGGTGCGGCTTTACCGTCGGAAGCTCTCCTCCGGGCAAACTTTCAAAGGACTGCTCGACCAGATTAAAGAAGAATTTGGACCCCGCGAGGCCCTTTCCTTTCTCGATGAAATCTTCTAAGCCCCTCCTGGTCCTTCTTTTCCGCCACGAGGAGACGGTGAACCCTGAGGGCCGGCTTTACGGGCAGGAAGATGTCCCTCTTTCGGAGAAAGGGCGCCGGCGTACAGAGAAACTAGTAGAACGTCTAGCCTCTCTTTCGGTCTGTGCGGTTTACGGGAGCGACCTTTCCCGCTCGGCTTACGGGGCCCAGAGGCTGGCGGAGCTCACCGGAGCCCCCTTGCGCCTCACTCCTGCCCTGCGGGAAATAGACTTCGGGGCCTGGACCGGACGAACCCTCACCGAGCTCCTCCAAATACCGGAATTTCGCCGCCGCCTCTCCCATCCCGAGGCCCTGGCCCCTCCCGGAGGAGAGACTCTTGAGCAACTGGCCCATCGGGCCCTGGGGGTCCTCTCCGAGATCCGGAGGGATTTTCCCTCCGGGCTGGTGGTCGTCTTCGGACACGGCGGACTCAACCGGGCCCTCCTCTGCCGCCTTTTCGAAATCCCCCTCCAGCGCTTCTTTTCCTTGGAACAGCGCCCGGGAGCCGCCAACCTCTTGGTCTTTTACCCGGAGACTCCCCCGCTCCTGGCCCTCTTCAACGCACCCCCAAATTTGGACTTTAGCTCCTATCTTGATTATTATGAGATGGAGGGCCGCAATCCCTAAAAACTCAAAGGCCTGAGACCTCGAAGAGCCGAAAGTAAGTATCTCAGGAAGCAAAAGGGCCGGGAGATAGAGCCCTCAAGGGAAAGAGGAGTTTCTCTAGAGGTCTCAGGTTCTTAGAGGAAAAGCTAAGTTGCGCACTTGTGGGTAAAGGAGAAGGCGGGGGCAAAACCCCCAAGGAAAGGGTTATTTTTTCCGAGGTTTCGTCCATTCTTATCCACGACCTTAAGGAAGCCGCCGGTCTCTTTGAAGGAGAAAGGCCCCGGGCCTTGAATCAGGCCTTTCGAGATCTTTTTGCCCTGGGCGAAAGAGATCTTACCCTTTCGGAGCTTTTGGCTCCGGTACCCGAGAGCCCCGGGCGCTTTGAGGCTCGGCGGCTTAGCCCTGCCGAGCCTCCTCTTCTTCTAAAGGGTCTGCGTTTGCCCCTTTCCAGGGGCCTTAGCCTGATCGTGGTATGGGAAAAGGAGGTACCACATATTCCGACTGGAGAGACTGCCGCTGCTCTCGCTCGGGCCGCCAGCGAAATCGCCCACGAGCTCAACAATCCCCTGGGAGGCATCCTCCTTTACAGCAATCTCCTGCGCGAGGATCTTCCTCGGCAAAGCCCCTTGCGGCAACATGTGGAAAAGATCGTCAAACTGGCCACCCGGGCCCGCATCATCGTCAAGACCCTCCTTAACTTCGGAGAGATGGAGGAAGGTCCTCGAGAGCCTGTAGAGATCAATACCCTCCTGCAAGAGATGTACGACCTTGTGGCTGACTACCGAGTGCTACGGCATGTGAAAGCCGTCTGGCGTCTAAGTCCCCAACCCCTTTTTACTTGGGGGGTGCGCTCGCGGCTGGAACAAGTGGTCCTTAATCTTCTGATTAACGCCGGGGAGGCCCTTGAGGGACGGGGGGTGCTCTACCTGCGGAGCGGACAAAAAGGGACCCAGGTCTTTTTCGAGATTCAAGACACCGGTCCGGGGATTCCTCCGGAGGCCCTTCCACGGATCTTCGAGCCCTTTTTCACCACCAAACGCGGGGGCAAAGGCACGGGGCTTGGCCTGGCCATCTCCCAAAGTATAGTTAAACAGCACGGAGGGCGCATCGAGGCCGAAAACGTCCCCGAAGGCGGGGCCCTTTTTCGGGTATGGTTGCCGAAGTGGGAAGGAAGATGAGGGCCAAGGGGCGCGTAGTCATCATCGACGATGACGCTGGCATCAGGGACGCCGCCTTTCAGGTCCTCTCCCGTGAGGGCTACGAAGTGGAGATGGCTGGCACCGCAGAGGAGGCCCGTCGACTTATTAGGGATTACGAATTCGATGTCATCTTGCTGGATCTCAAGCTGCCGGGGGTGGAAGGGCTGGACCTCCTGCGAGAGATACGGGAGGAGGATCCCCAGGCCCAGGTAGTGGTGATCACCGCCTACGGTACGGTACAAGTAGCGGTTTCGGCCATGAAACTCGGGGCGGCGGATTTCCTGCAAAAGCCCTTCAGCCCTCAGGAATTGCGTTTGGCCGTGGCCCGGGCCTTGGAAAAAAAGCGTCTCACCCTGGAGAACATTTATCTCAAGCGGGCCCTGGCGGAAAAAGAAGGACAGGTGGAATTCATCGGAAAGAGTCCGGCCATCCGGCGGGTCCTGGAACAGGCAGAAATGGCCGCCCAGACCGACTCCACCGTCCTTCTCACCGGGGAATCCGGCACCGGCAAGGGCCTGTTGGCCCGCCTCATCCACCGCATGAGTCCCCGGGCCGAAGGTCCCTTCGTGGCCGTGGACTGCGGCACCTTGGTCTCCACCCTCTTCGAGTCGGAACTCTTTGGACATGTACGAGGGGCCTTTACCGGAGCCACCCACCACAAGATTGGCAAATTTGAACTGGCCAACGGGGGCACCATCTTCTTCGACGAGATTGGCAACATCTCCCTGGATATTCAGGCCAAGCTCCTCAAGGCGGTGGAGGAAAAGGAGATTTCCCCCCTGGGCAGTCACCGCCTGGTGCGGGTGGACGTGCGCATCCTGGCGGCCACCAATAAAGATCTGCGCAAAGAGGTTCGGGAGGGACGCTTCCGAGAAGACCTTTACTTTCGTCTCAATGTGATCTCTATTCACCTCCCCCCTTTACGGGAGCGGCGGGAGGACATCCCTCTTCTGGCCCAATATTTTCTCCGGCGCTACGCCCAGAAGCACCGCAAACCGGTGGAGGCCTTGGCCCCGGAGGTCTTAGAGATCTTCCAACGTTATCCCTGGCCGGGGAACGTGCGTGAGCTGGAAAATACCATTGAGCGCCTGGTGGTCTTCGCTCGCAAGTCGGTGATCGGTCCGGAGGATCTCTACTTCGCAGGATTCGAAAGTCAGACCCCGGACCTCACCCTAGAGGAGGACCTTCCCCTAGAGGAGGTAGAAAAGCGCCATGTGCTGCGGGTCTTAAGGGCTTGCCAAGGTAATAAGACCTTAGCCGCCCAGAAGTTGGGTATAGACCGCAAGACCCTTCGGGAAAAGCTCAAGCGCTGGGGAGTGGGCCTTTAGAGAGCTCTACGCAAGTCTTCCCGTGGGGGCTTTGCTCCCCACGCCCCCTTAACACCAAATTTAGTTTGTGACTCTCTAAAGATCCTTCCAGAAGATCTCTAGGTGCCAGTGACCCTCGAGCCGTCCTATTCCGAAAAGGCCCCCCAGGAGGCGCAGAAAAAAGGTTCTCTTCCCGGTCCTCACTCCTACAAGGAAGGCCAGTTCATGGATCCCGGTCTTTTCGTCCCTTTCGTAACGGTAAAGTCCCCAGAGGACCTTAACGTAAGTGTACTTAAATCCCCAATGATAATATTCAAAGAGGCGGAGAAAAGGCCCAAAATTGCGTTCTAACCCTTCATCAGAGAGGGGAAGCAATGCCGGAAAATAAAAAAGACGGCACCCTTCCCTTACACGTGCATACCAGAGAAAAAAAGGCCAAAAGCGGAAAAACTTCTCCTTGGGTTTCCCCTGGAAGTCCACCCTGCGATAGTGCGAAAGGAGGAGAATGCGGGCAGAGACTTCTTCTTCCTTTCCGCGCTGAAGATGTTCTCCGAAAAAGAGGGGCCAGAGGACAAAATTTCTCTCCCAATCCGCGGACCTGCGCCAGCCGAAAAGGGGCCACAGCCGGATCCCCTTCTCCTCCCCCCGGACGATCTGAAAGAAGGGCCAAGGGAAATCCCATTTACGATAAGTCGGAGAGGTAGCCTTTTGGAAGAAGGGCCAGAGCCAAAAACGCCGCTCACGTCTTCTCCCTTTTTCTACCCCATAAAAGGGCCAGGCGTAGTTCTTTCGATAAAGGAGCTCCCCTTCTGCACCGTAGCGCTCTTCCTTGAAGAAGATCGGCCAGAGAAAGAAGCTCCGTTCATACTTTCCCTCCCACTTGCGCCAGCCCAAGAGGGGCCAGAACTTGAAACCGGAAAGCTCCGGGCCGTGAGAGCGATTAAACAGGGGCCAGAGGATGTTGGTGGAAACATTGCGCCCCAGGCGGCTCGAGGCATAAAGAGGCCACAGGAAAAAGCGTATCTCGTCATAGCCCAGGCGCTCCCGCATTACCCCGTAAAGGGGAAACAGTCCCCCGTAGCCCCGGCCCTGGGAATCTTTTCCCCAGAAGATGGGGAAATAGGTGTGGTGTTCAGCCTGTCCCACCTCCTTGACTTCGTACCAATCATAAGAAAAGAGTGGCACTAGCCGAAAGCGGCGATACCCTTTCTCACGATGATAGTGTCCCAGAGGGGAGAGAAAGTAGACGTCCTCTCGGTCCCCCCGGCGCACTTTGGAGTAAAAAGGTCTGAAGGAAAAAGACCTCTCGTGGGTATTCTGGTAGGAGCCGATAAAAGGACCGAAGATTTCTAACCTTTTGACCTCTGGGCTGCGGGC
>QOAM01000012.1 GCA_003978075.1 Thermodesulfatator sp.
AGGAAGGACTGGAAAACTACTTTTTCCGATTGAGGGATCGGCAGGGTCACGTAGTATTTGTCCAGGGCTCCCCCCGTTTTTCCCTTCTTCCCTGGCCGGAGAAAACCCCCTCTGACCCCGGATTTTACCTCTTCCGGTTTCCTTCGGGAATTCGGGTGCGGGGAATCGTCTTTCGCCTGGGGCCTTATCGGGCAGAAATGGCCGTGCCCCTGCGTTTCGAAAGTCGGGCCCTCCGGGAGGTACACCGGGCCTTTCTTTGGGCCGGGACTCTGGCCCTCCTCCTTAGCCTTCCCCTGGTCTTCTGGCTCTCCCGGCGTTCCCTGCGCCCCCTCAGGGAAATGGAGCGGGTCTCCCGGGAGATCATGGAAAGCCGGGACTTCTCCAGACGGGTCCCCCTTTCCGGTCGGGGGGACGAGGCCGATCGCCTGGCCGAGACCTTCAATCTCCTCCTGGCTCGCCTGGAAATATACTTCCGGGAGTTGCTCCAGATCTTCGACAACCTGGCCCACGATTTCAAGAACCTTCTGGCCCATGTGAGGTTGCTAGCGGAAAGGGCCCTGGAGAGGGAAGGACCAGAACGGGAAGAACTCCTGGTGAACATTCTTTACGAAAGCGACCGTTTTCTCCACCTCCTGGATCTCCTTCTGGATCTTTCCGAGGCCGAGACCGGGCTCCTCAAGCTCCGCCGGGAACCTCTTTCGGTAAGGGGGCTTCTGGCGGAGATCCGCCAGGTCTTCGAGCCCCTGGCCGCGGAAAAGGACCTGCGGTTCGAGATCCTGGAACCGGAGAAGGATCTCCTAATCCTCGGTGATCGGGCCCGCCTGCTTCAGGCCCTCTTTAATCTGGTGGATAACGCCTTCAAGTATACTCCCTCCGGGGGACGGGTAAGGGTGAAGGCCACCGAAAAGGACCACGCGGTGAGCATCTCGGTGGAGGATACCGGTCCGGGATTCCCCCCGGAGGAAGTCCCGCGGATCTTTCAACGGTTTTACACCGGAAAGAGGGGGCCTAAAGGGCGAGGACTCGGGCTGGCCCTGGTGCGGGCCTATGTCGAGGCCCATGGCGGAAGGGTAGAGGTGGAAAGCCGACCGGGCCGGGGCTCCACTTTCACCCTGGTTCTTCCCAGGGAGGAGGATCTAAACGAGTAAGTTAAAAATCCTTGAAGACCTCTAAAAACCTCAGGGATCTCCATAAAAGAGGAGCTTGAATTAAATTAGGGTTTTGGAAAAGGCTTTTTCGGTGGTTTCCCCTTGCTCTTGGAAAATCTAAAACCCTACTCTCGCCGTCCCTTTGGCCCCTTCTCGAAAAAAAGGCTTGTAAAGCGCGAAAGGTTTGTTAGGTTTGAGGGATCTGGCGGAGGCTTTTTATGAGTGAGACAGAGAGGATAAAAAGGCAGATCCTGCGGGCCCTTAAGCTTCGGCCGCAAACCTTCTGGGAGCTCATTAACCACCAAGATGGTCACATTGCCGCCTTCTTCGAGGCCCTTCAGTCCCTCCTTGCTGAAGGGACCGTTCTTTATCAAGGACATCGCTTCCGTCTGGTGCGGGAGGTGGAACTTCATCCCCTGGCAGACACGCTTTGCGAGACCTGCGGCCTGGGGGTGGTCCTCAGGGGATACTGGGAGGGGATCTATCGACGCTTTCTGGAAGTGACGCAGGATCGGCCCCTTCCCACTAGCGACTACGATCAAGGCTTCGTACGCCCGGTGGACACCGTGCGCCGGGTAGCCTACATCTATCAGCGCGGGGATCTGGAGGAGACCGACATCTTCATCCTGGGCGACGACGATCTCCTTTCCGTGGCCATGGGGCTCACCCGCATGCCCCGGCGGGTAGTGGTGGTGGAGATCGACCAGCGCCTCAACCGCTTCATCCAGGAATTCGCTCAGAGAGAAGGCCTGAAAAACCTTGAGGTTTATGATTACAATGTGGTGGAGGCCTTACCGGATTCCCTGAAAGGGGCCTTCGAGGTCTTTGTTACCGATCCGGTGGAGACCAGAAAGGGCCTGCGGCTTTTCGTGGGGCGGTGCCTCGAGGCCCTGCGAGGCCCCGGAGCCGCAGGGTACATGGGCTTCACCCATCGCGAGGCCTCTCTCCAAAAATGGTTCGAATTCGAGAAATTCATCCTCTCCGCCGGGTTGGTCATAACCGACATCCTGCGCGACTTTGCCATCTATCCCGAACGGGAAAATCAATGGGAGCACTTCTACGAAACTTACGAGATCATGAGAAAGCTCGAGCTGCCCCTTCCGGAGGTGGACTGGTACAAGAGTTCCTTCGTGAGATTCGAGGTGGTGGAAGGACCGCGGGTGCCGGAATTTGAACCTCCCAGAGATCTGCGGGAACTCTATTTTGACGAGGAATCCTGGGCCACGCCGCTACCCTCCTATCTCAAAGGCCCCTGAGACGCACCCGTACGGCTTCAGCATGGGCGAATAGCCCCTCGGTCTGGGCCAGATGCATCACGGCTTCTCCCTCCTGCCGCAAGGCCTTTGGCCCGTAAGCCAGCAGGCTCACCCGCCGGAGAAAGACCTCCACCGAAAGGGCTGAGGCAAAACGAGCCGCCCCTAGGGTGGGAAGCACATGGTTGGGGCCGGCGAGATAATCTCCCAAGGCCTCCGGGGTGCCGGTGCCCAAAAAGACCGCTCCGGCGGCCTCCACCCGCGGGAGAAGGGCAAAGGGATCGGCCACCGCCAGTTCCAGGTGCTCTGGAGCGATCTCATTGGCGATCTCTAGGGCCCGCTCCAGGTCCCGGGTGATGAGAATACCCCCTTGGCGCCTCAAAGCGGCTTCAGCGATTTTCCGCCGGGGAAGGCGGGAAAGGGCCTCGGAAAGGGCCTCCCTTACCCGCCGGGCCGTTTTCACCGAAGGCGTAAGGAGCACGGCGGTGGCCAGAGGGTCGTGCTCGGCCTGGGCCAGGAGATCCCAGGCTAGGGACTCCGGCGGGGCGGATTCATCAGCCACGATGAGGACCTCACTCGGTCCGGCCAGGAGATCCACCCCCACCTCTCCGTAAAGGAGCTTTTTGGCCACGGTGACATAGATGTTTCCCGGGCCGGCGATGACCGAGACCGGGGGAACAGTCTCCGTGCCGTAGGCCAGGGCAGCGATGGCCCAGGCGCTTCCCACCCGGTAGATCTCGGTCACCCCGCACTCCGCCGCCGCCACCAGCAGGGCCGGATGGAGACGCCCCTGGCGATCGGGGGGCGAGACCACGACCACCCGCCGGACCCCAGCCACGCGAGCAGGCACCGCAGTCATCACCACGGTGGAGACCAAAGGGGTCTCTCCTCCGGCTCCCCCGGGCACATAAAGACCTGCGGAGGAGACCGGTCTCACCATCTGCCCCAGAAAGACCCCTTCAGGACGGGTGTGGAACCAGGAGGACGAGAGCTGCCGCCGGTGGAATTCCTCCACGTTCCGGATGGCCAGTCTCAAGCTCGAAAGGAGTTCCGGGGAGATTTCTTCGTAAGCTCGAGAAATTTCCTCTTCCTTTACCCGGAGTCGGGAGGGTTCAAAATCTGGGCAGTCGAAACGCCGGGTGTAGGCCACCAGGGCCTCGTCTCCCCGTCGCTTCACCTCTTGGAGTATGCGGCGCACGGTACGCTCCACCCTCAAGGGAATCCTCTCCCCTCGCCGGACAAGTCTCTGTACAAAACGTTGCCCTCGCCGGCTTTCTTCGCGGAAGATCCTCACCAGGGCACACCTCCTTGACCTTTGAGAAAAAGTTCATACCATGAAGGACGACCAAAGGAAACCATGGGGACCTTCCTACGCAACCTTGCCCTGTGGATCTTTGCCCTGATCTCCGTACCCCTTTTCGGGACGGTGGCCATACTTATCTCCCCTTTTAGCCGGCCCCTGGCCCACAAGGTGGCCTGGCTCTGGTGCCGCTTGGTGCTTCTCATCTCCGGCGTAAGGCTGGAGGTGAAAGGAGGCGAGCATCTTGAGCCCGGGAAACGCTACGTCTTCTTCGCCAATCACCAGAGCCAGATGGATATCCCCGTGCTGGAGGAGGCCCTGCGGGCCTTTGAGATCCGCTTTCTGGCCAAAAGGAGCCTCTTTAAGATCCCCTTTTTCGGCTGGGGGATCTGGGCCATCGGTTACATCCCGGTGGAAAGGGAAGATCCGCGTGAAGGGGTAAAAAGCCTCCTGGCCTGCGTAGAAAGAATCCGGGAGGGGTTTTCGGTGGTGGTCTTTCCCGAGGGGACCCGTAGTCCGGACGGCCGGCTTCTCCCCTTCAAGACCGCGGGTTTTCTCCTGCCCATAAGGTCCCGGGTTCCCGCGGTCCCGGTGGCCCTCCGGGGCACCCGCAAGATCCTCCCCAGAGGGAGCCTTTACCTGCACCCCGGGAAGGTGGAGGTCCTGGTGGGGCCTCCCCTCCCCACCGAGGGGCTCGGCCCCCGCGATCGAGAAAGGCTGGCCCGGGAGGTGCGTAAGTTCCTGGAAAAGGCCCTGGAGGGGCCGTGAGGGGTTCAGCGGGGGAGATATTCCGGACGCCAGTTGAAAAGGGCCCGGAAAACCGAGCCCCGCACCTTGGGATTAATAGTGTAGAGATGTTCCTCCAGCCAGCGCTCCATAAAGGCCCGCCGGCTCTGTCGGGAAAGGGGGCAAGGGTTTTCTAGCACGGGAAATCCTTTCTTCCGGGCAAAGGCCTGAAGGGCAGACTTTTCGCAAAAAATAAGGGGCCTTATGAGGTAAAGCTTTCCCTGGAACATCTCCTGCACCGGGACAAGGGTGGAAAGCTCTCCGTGAAAGCACAAGTTGAGGAAAAAGGTTACCACCAGGTCGTCCCGGTGGTGGCCGAAGGCGATCTTGCGGAAGTTTTGCTGGCCAGCCATCCGGAAGAGGTGTTTGCGGCGGTGCCAGGAACAGACGAAGCAGGGGGAGGGTTTTCCCCGCTCGGCGGCCTTGAGGGCCTGCTGCCCGCAATCCGTGGAGAGGACCTGAAAGGGAATCTCCAGCCTCTCACAGAACTCGGCCAGGCGCTTCAGGCCCCGGGTGTACTCCGGCCCCGGGGAAAAGCCCATATCCAGATGCAAGGCCAGGATTTCGTAAGAGAAAGGGACCTTACGCCGCCATTCCGCCAAAAAGTAGGCCAGGACCAGGCTGTCGGCCCCTCCGGAAAGGGCCAGCAGGATGCGATCCCCGGGAGAAAGCATCTCGTACCGGTGGAGGGCCCGCCCGATAAGGCGCTTCAATTTGTGGTAAAGGGCCATCTCTTACCGCATTCTCCTAGGTTGTGAAGGGGTGGTATAAAATGTTTTTTCGTGCTTTACAAGCTGTCTCTGGACGAAGACCAGAAGGCCGCGGCGGAGGCCCGGGGCTCGACCCTGGTGGTGGCCGGGCCCGGAGCGGGAAAGACCCGGGTCCTCCTGGCCCGCGTCTTACACCTTTTGGAACGCGGCATTCCCCCAGAGAGGATCTTCCTTCTCACCTTTACCGTGCGCGCCCGGGCCGAGCTTAAGCAAAGGCTTTCCGCACTGGAGGTCCCCATAAGGGCCGAGACCTTCCACGCCTGGGCCTATGATCTCCTTTCCGAGGCCCTGGGGCGCCCACCTCGGCTCCTCTCCGAAGAAGAGGCCCGGGAGATCGCCCAGCGCCTGGCCCGCGCTCAGGGACTTCGCCTCTCCTCCCGCAAGGTGCTCGAAGGCCTCCGGGCCGGACGCCCGGAACTCGAAAGCCTCCGGCGGGACTACCTCTCCTACCTCTCCCGGAACGACCTTTACGACTACCTGCGGCTCCTCCTGGAGACCCCGCGTCACCTCCAGGGCCGGGACTTCCGAGGCTACGTCCTCCTCATCGACGAGTATCAGGACCTCTCTCCGGAAATCCTCTCCTTCCTGAAGATCTTTTCCGGAGCGGAGTTTTTTCTGGTAGGCGATCCGGCCCAGGCCATCTACGGTTTCCGCGGGGCCCGGCCGGAGAGCGTACACTCCTTTTTAAAAGGCTTTCTTCCCCATCTTCGGATCCACCACCTCCGGCGCAGTTATCGGGTGCCTCAAACCCTCCTCGAGCTGGCCGAAGGCCTGCGGGAAGACCCCTTCGGAGCGGGCGTAAGACTCACCGCGGTAAGGCCCGGGGGAGAGGCGCGTCTCCTTTCCTTCCCCACCGAACGGGCCGAGGCCATCGGGGTAGCCAAAGAGGTCGCCGCCCTCCTCGGCGGGGCCTTTATGGAAAGCGCCCGGGGAGGGGGACTTCCCCCCGGGGAGGTCCTGGTGCTGGCCCGCCTCAGGGCCCTGCTTGGCCCTCTTAAGGAGACCCTCCTCCGTGAGGGGCTTCCGGTGAACGAACCTGAACTTGAGGCCGAGGAAGCCTGCCAAAGGCTGGCGGAGATCGCGCAAGGGATTCTTTCCCGTTCCCGGGGGGTCGAAGAGGCCCTCTCCGAGATCGAGGAGATACTTCCTGGGGCCCGAGCCCTGCTCTCCGGTCTTCCGACTGAGGCCTTGGCTGCCCGACTCCTCCTTTTGTCCTCCCGCGATCTCCTCTCCCCTTCGCGGGAAGGCCTCAACCTCCTTACCATCCACGGGGCCAAGGGGCTTGAGGCCGAGGCCGTGGTGCTTTCCGGGGCCGAAGAGGGGCTCTTGCCCCTCACCGTGCTTCCCGAAGCCGACCCGGCGGAAGAAAAACGTCTGCTCTATGTGGCCCTCACCCGGGCCAAGAGGGTCTTCCTGGCCACCTTCTCCCGCAAAAGGACCCTCTTCGGAAAGCGCCTACCGGGAAAGCCCTGCCCCTGGCTCTCCGCTCTGGCCCGGGAGAAAAAGACCCTACCCTCTCGTCGCCCTCGTCAGGTGGGACTCTTCGGAGAGTAAGGTCCTCTCTATCTCCGCGGACGAGAGCGGCCCTTGCGGGGGCGAGGTCTTCGCACCGGGGTCCCTCGGTCTCCCAGCTCCCTGCGCACCGAAGAAGGAGAGACCAGCCATTCCTCCTCCGGCTCGGGGTAGAGGACCTCCAGGCGCCGACCCAAAAGCTCTTCAATGGCCTCCAGGAAGAAGGCCCCGGTCTCGTCACAGAGGGAGATAATCTCCCCAGAGTCTCGACCCAGGCGGGCAGCTCGTTGAAGAAAATCGCTAGGAATCTCCGGAAGATCGTAATTGATAATGAAATCCAGGTCCGGATCCTGAATGAAGCGGCTACCGGCATCGGTAGCTACCAATATCCGGTACTCTCCGCGGGCGAATCCTTTAAGAAAGTTCAGGCGCAAAGGAGGAGGCAACTCCGGTTTGAGAAAGGCTGCCTTGAGCCCCAGGGCCTTTAGATCCTCGGTAAGACGCTGGGCTGTGGCCTTTTCGTTCACGAAGATGAGGGCCCGGGGCCAACCTCTCTGGCGCAAGATCCCCAAAAGAAGGGGCCATTTCTCCTCCTGAGAGACATGGATCACCTTAAGGGCCACCCCGGAGAAATCCCGTCTGCCCTCCTCTACATAGATCTCCTCCGGATCCCGGGTAATCTCTAAGGCCACCTCCAGCGCCGGATAGGAGAGATCTTCCAGGAGGACCAAGGTCTGTCGCCGATCAGGAGGGGGAAGTTTCCCTAGGATCTGGCGGATAAAGGTCTGGCTCCGAGCCACCATGCTCTCCAGCTCGTCCACCACCAGCAAACGCAGCCCGTGGAAGCGCAGGATATTCCACTTGAGGAGGCGCGAAAGCCCGTCCGGGGTGGTAAAGAGGAGATGGGGACCCTTTTCCACCTCCGGAAGTTCCTTTTCTAGCCGGTCCCCCTCCCCGGAAAAGATAGCCACCCGATGCTCCAGCCCTTCGAGAAACTTTTGGGCCCACCGGGCCAGGGCTTGAGCCCTCTCCGGACCGGAGGTCACCACCAGGGCTATGGGTCGGGCCTCTCCCTCCCCGTTACCGGAGAGGAGTCTGTGGACCGCCCAGAGCACGGTGAGAAGACCCTTTCCACTGCCCCGCCGGGCCCGTAAGATCAGGTCTCTCCCGCGTAAGACCTCGGAAAGGGCCAGATCCTGTAGGGTGGTGGTACGGGTAAATCCGGCGGCAACGAGCCTTTCTTTTAAGAGGGGATGCAAAGGAAACGTGGCAAAAGGACGACCATGGAGGGGAACCGATAGAGCTTTAATCCCTTCTGCCCCGCTCTCCATAGATCTCTGCCCCTTGGGCCTCCTGCAGGGGCCTCCAGCGTCCTGGGGAGAAGGTAGGTAAAATCGCTTTCCTTGTCAAGCGTTTTTTTGGAAAGCTCCCCCTCCCCCGGCGTGGGGGAGGGGGAAAGATCTGGAAGGTTAGAAGGGGAGTTCTAGTTCGGCCTTCTTTTCCAGGGCCTTCTGCTGGGCACGCAGGTCGTAATAGACCCGGCCGGTACCCGCAGGGATGAGACGCCCGATGATCACGTTCTCCTTGAGACCCCGCAGGTAATCCACCTTGCCCGCAAGGGAGGCGTCGGTAAGCACCCGGGTGGTCTCCTGGAAGGAGGCCGCCGACAGCCAGCTCTCCGTGTAAAGGGCGGCTTTGGTGATCCCCAGGACCACCGGCTCGGCCACCGCCGGACGCCCTCCCTCTCGCAAGACACGCTCGTTTTCCTCCTCGAAGACGTGGCGATCCACCAGCTCCCCGATCATGAAACGCGTATCCCCCACCTCCTTGATCTTCACCTTCTTGAGCATCTGGCGCACGATGACCTCAAAGTGCTTGTCGTTGATGCGCACCCCTTGGAGCCGATAGACCTCCTGGATCTCCTCCACCAGGAACTTGGCCAGCTCCTTCACCCCCTTGACCCGCAGGATGTCGTGCGGATTGGGCGAACCCTCGATCAGGGGATCTCCGGCCCGGATGTAGTCCCCCTCCTGCACGGCAAGGTACTTCCCTTTGGGGATGAGATATTCCTTGGGTTCCCCCACCTCCGGCTTCACGATGATCTTGCGCTTGCCCTTGAGCTCCTTGTCGAAGATGACCTCGCCCTCGATCTCGGTAATCACCGCGTAATCTTTGGGCTTGCGGGCCTCAAAAAGCTCGGCCACCCGGGGAAGACCACCGGTAATGTCTTTGGTCTTCACCGTCTCCCGGGGGATCTTGGCGATGATGTCCCCGGCCTCCACCTGGTCCCCTTCCTGCACGGTAAGAATGGCCCCTACCGGCAGGAGATACCGGGCCTCACCTCTTCCGGAGGGCAACTCCTTGGTGCGCCCCCGTTCGTCCTTGATGGAAATGCGCGGACGATAGTCCGTGAGCTTGTACTCCCGCACGATGATGCTCACCCGCCCGGTGATGGGGTCCGTGCGCTCGTCCACGGTAACCCCGTCGATGATGTCCCCGAACTTCACCTTTCCGGAGACCTCAGTGATGATGGGGTTGGTGAAGGGATCCCACTCCACCAGGAGATCTCCGGGCCGGACCTCTTGGTCCTCCTCTACCCGGATCTTGGCCCCGTAGACCACGGGATAGCGCTCCTTTTCTCGCCCGTCCGGGGCCACGATGGCGATCTCCCCCTGCCGGTTGAGGGCCACCAGGGAACCGTCCCGGGCCCGCACCGTACGCAGATTGATGAACTTGACCCGTCCCTGGGTCTGCGCCCGGTGCTCGCTCTGCTCCACCGCCCGGCTGGCCGTCCCCCCGATGTGGAAGGTCCTCATGGTGAGCTGGGTCCCGGGCTCCCCGATGGACTGCGCGGCAATGATCCCCACCGCCTCCCCGATCTCCACCAGTCGACCAGTGGCCAGATCCCGTCCGTAACACTTGGCACAGACCCCGTAGCGGCTCTGACAGGTGAGGACGGAACGGATAGTCACCTTCTCGATCCCGGCCTCCCGCAACCGCTTTACCGCCTCCTCGTCTATCTCCTCGTTGGCCTTGACCAGCACCTCCCCGGTCAAGGGATCCACCACATCCTCCAGGGCCACCCGCCCCAGCACCCGGTCCCACACCGGCTCCATGATCTCTCCGGCCTCGATGAGGTGTCCCACCTCGATCCCGTCAATAGTCCCACAGTCTTCCTCCACCACGGTCACATCCTGGGCCACATCCACCAGCCGACGAGTGAGATAACCGGCGTTGGCCGTCTTCAGGGCCGTGTCCGCCAGCCCCTTCCGGGCCCCGTGGGTAGAAACAAAGTACTCCAAGACCGAAAGCCCCTCCCGGAAGTTGCTCTTAATGGGGGTCTCGATGATCTCCCCCGAGGGCTTGGCCATGAGGCCCCGCATTCCGGCCAACTGCCGGATCTGATCGATGGAACCCCGGGCCCCGGAATAGGCCATGATGTAAACCGGATTCATGCTGGGACCCACTACCTTCTCTCCGTTGGGCCCCACATACTCCGCGGTCTCCATCTCCTTGACCATCTCCTGGGTGACCTTCTCCGTGGCCGCGGACCAGATGTCCACGGTCTTGTTGTAGCGCTCACCGTCGGTGATGAGCCCCTCCTGGTACTGACGGCGAATCTCCTCCACCTTTTTCTCCGCCTCGGCCAGGATCTCCGCCTTTTTCTTGGGAATCACCAGATAATCCACGCAGATGGAAAGACCGGCCTCCGTGGCCAGTTGATAGCCCATGTCCTTGAGCCGGTCGGCAAAGATCACCGTCTTCTTGGACCCGGCCCGCCGATAGGAAAGATCGATGAGACGTTGGAGTTCCTTTTTACGCAAGGGCTTGTTGTATTCCTCAAAGGGGATCTCCTCCGGCACGATGGTGGAAAAGATAAGCCGTCCCGGGGTGGTCTCCACTAATTTACCGTCCAGACGAACCTTGATCTGGGCCTGGAGGTCCACGGCCCCCTCCTGAAAGGCCAGCAAGGCCTCTTCCCGGTTGCGAAAGACTTTACCCTCTCCTCGGGCAAAGGGCCGAGCCAGGGTCATGTAGAAAAGCCCCAGGACCATGTCCTGCGTGGGATAGACCACCGGGGCCCCGCTGGCCGGGAGCAGAATGTTGTTGGTGGAAAGGAGAAGCACTCGGCACTCGGTCTGGGCCTCCACCGAAAGGGGCACATGAACGGCCATCTGGTCCCCATCAAAGTCCGCATTGTAGGCCACACAAACCAGGGGGTGGAGCTGAATAGCCTTAGAGTCGATGAGTACCGGCTCAAAGGCCTGGATCCCCAGCCGGTGCAGCGTGGGGGCCCGATTGAGCATGATGGGAAACTCCTTCACGATCTCCTCGAGAGCGTCCCAGACCAGGGGATCCTCCTCCTCCACCAGGCGCTTGGCGGTCTTGATGGTGGTGGCGTAGCCGTTCTTCTCTAGCCAGTGATAGATGAAGGGCTTAAAAAGCTCGAGAGCCATCTTCTTGGGGAGCCCACACTGGTGCATGCGCAGCTCCGGCCCGGCCACGATCACCGAGCGTCCGGAAAAGTCCACCCGCTTGCCCAGGAGATTTTGCCGGAAACGTCCCTGTTTGCCCCGGAGCATGTCCGAAAGGCTCTTGAGCGGCCGACGATTGGGTCCGGTCACCGGGCGCCCCCGACGACCGTTGTCGAAGAGGGTGTCCACCGCCTCCTGGAGCATGCGCATCTCGTTGCGCACGATGACCTCCGGAGCGTCCAGCTCTATGAGGCGCTTCAGACGGTTGTTCCGATTGATCACCCGACGATAGAGGTCGTTGAGGTCCGAGGTGGCAAAACGCCCCCCTTCCAGGGGCACCAGAGGCCTAAGCTCCGGAGGAATCACCGGGACCACCTCGAGGATCATCCACTCCGGCCGGTTTCCCGACTGACGCAGGGCCTCCACCACCCGCAAGCGCTTGCCCAGCTTCTTGCGCCGGGCCTCGCTCGTGGTCTTCTCCATCTCCAGCCGGATCTTCTCCGCTTCCTCGTCCAGGTTGAGGGAGCGGAGAATCTCCCGAATGGCCTCCGCCCCCATGCCTACCCGGAACTTGTCCCCGTACTTCTGCCGAAAGGCCTGGACCTGCTCCTCGGTGAGCACCTTGCGCGGCGGAAGCTCCGGAACCTCGCTCTCCACCACGATGTAGCGCTCAAAATAGAGGACCGACTCCAGCTCCTTGAGGGTAAGATCCAAGAGGGAGCCGATCTTGCTGGGCACGCTCCGCAGAAACCAGATATGGGCCACCGGGGCCGCCAACTCAATGTGCCCCATGCGCTCCCGGCGCACCTTGCTCTGAATCACCTCCACCCCACACTTCTCACAGATCACCCCCCGGTGTTTGGCCCGCTTGTACTTCCCGCACAAACACTCGTAATCCTTTACCGGACCAAAGATCTTGGCGCAAAAGAGCCCGTCTCGCTCCGGCTTGAGCGTGCGGTAATTGATGGTCTCCGGCTTCTTGACCTCCCCGTGGCTCCACTCCCGAATTCTTTCCGGAGAGGCGATCCCCAGCCGGATGGCCCTGATGTCCATGGGATCCTTGGGTTTGGTAAAGTAGGAGAAAAGCTCCTCCATATCCCTACACCTCCTTAACCCTTTGGAAGGGTTTTTAGTCCTCTAGGACTTCCACATCGAGACAAAGGCCCTGGAGCTCTTTGACCAGGACCTTAAAGCTCTCCGGGAGACCAGGCTCCAGGAAATTCTCTCCCTTGACGATCTTCTCGTACATGCGCGTCCGGCCTGTCACATCGTCGCTTTTCACCGTGAGAAATTCCTGAAGGGCATAGGCCGCCCCGTAGGCCTCCATGGCCCAGACCTCCATCTCCCCCAGCCGCTGTCCACCGAACTGGGCCTTACCCCCCAGGGGCTGCTGGGTGATGAGGGAGTAGGGCCCGGTGGAACGGGCGTGGATCTTGTCGTCCACCAGGTGATGGAGCTTGAGCATGTACATGTAGCCCACGGTGACCGGCTCCCGGAAGGGTTCTCCAGTAAGGCCGTTATAGAGCACGGTCTGTCCGGTTTCCGCGAGTCCGGCCTCACGCAGCCAGGCCTTGATCTCGTCCTCTTTGGCCCCGTCAAAGACCGGGGTGGCCACGGGAATACCTTCGGCCAAGGCCCGGGCCATGTCCAGGATCTCCTCCTCGCTCTTGCCCTCAGTGAGCCGCCGATACTCTTCTTCGGTAAAGAGTCTCTTGAGTAAATCCTCCACGGCCTTCACCTGGTGTTCCTGGGCCAGCCGGGCCAGCTTGCGCCCCAGCTCCTTACAGGCCCAACCCAGATGGGTCTCAAGAATCTGCCCTATATTCATGCGGGAGGGCACCCCCAGGGGAGAGAGCACCATGTCCACCGGGGTCCCGTCCGGCAGATAGGGCATATCCTCCACCGGGACCACCTTGGAGATCACCCCTTTGTTCCCGTGGCGCCCGGCCATCTTGTCCCCGGGCTGAAGCTTGCGCTTCATGGCCACATAGACCTTGACTACCTTGAGTACCCCTGGAGGAAGCTCGTCTCCCTTGGTCACCCGCTTGATGCGCTGATCGAATTCTTGCACGATCTCCGTCTTCCGGCTCTCAAACCTTTTGAGGATCTCGTCCACCTTGCCCCGGAGCTTCTTGGGAGCCAGCTCCCGCAACTTGTTGAGCGGTACCCGCTCCAGCACCTCCCGAGTAAGGGGCTCCCCGCGGGCCACTATCTCTTCGCCATTTTCGTCAATATAGGCCGCTGCCGCCTCCGCCCCGGAAAGGAGCTCCTCCAAGGCCAGGAGGGTGCTCCGGCGCAGGATCTCCAAATAGTCCGCCCGGTCCTTCTCCAAGCGGGCGATCTTCAGCGCCTCCTTGGCCAAGGCCCGCTCGTCCTTCTCTATCCCCCGGCGGGTAAAGATTTTGGTGTCAATGACGATACCCTCAATCCCCGCCGGCACCCGCAAAGAGGTGTCCTTTACATCGCTGGCCTTCTCCCCAAAAATGGCCCGTAGGAGCTTCTCCTCCGGGGTAAGTTGCACCTCTCCTTTAGGGGTAACCTTGCCTACCAAGATATCCCCGGGCCGTACATAGGCCCCGATCTTCACGATCCCGCTTTCGTCCAGATTGGCCAGGGCCTCCTCGCTCACATTGGGGATGTCCCGGGTGATTTCCTCCCGTCCCAATTTGGTCTCCCGGGCCACACACTCGAACTCCTCGATATGCACCGAGGTGTAGACATCGTCCCGCACCAGACGCTCGGAAATCACAATGGAATCCTCAAAGTTGTATCCTCGCCAGGGCATGAAGGCCACCAGGACATTTTTCCCCAGGGCCAGCTCCCCGCCGTCGGTAGAGGGGCCATCGGCCAAGACCTCCCCCCGGCGTACCCTCTGGCCCGGGCGCACCCGGGGCTTCTGGGTAAAGGTGGTGTTCTGGTTGGAACGCCGCCACTTGATAAGATTGTAAATCTTGACCTCCGGGAAGCCCCCGTCGCGGGGCTCATAGCGCACCACGATGCGGGTGGAGTCCACGTCCTCCACCACCCCGTCGGCCTCGGCCAGGATCACCATTCCGGAATCCCGCGCCGCCACCCGCTCCATCCCGGAGCCCACCAACGGGGCCTCGGTCCGGAGAAGAGGTACGGCCTGCCGCTGCATGTTGGAGCCCATGAGCGCCCGGTTGGCGTCGTCGTGCTCCAAGAAAGGAATAAGAGATGAGGAAACGCTCACCACCTGGGTGGGTACCAGGTCTACCAGGTCCACCTCCTCCCGCCGGGCCATGATGAATTCTCCGCCCTTTCGGGCCGGGACCACCTCGTCCAAGATGCGTCCGTCCCGGTCAATGTTGATGGTGGCCTGGGCAATAACCATGTCCTTTTCTTCTGCGGCGTTGAGGTAGATCACCTGATTGGTCACCCGACCGTTTTTCACCAGCCGGTAAGGGGTCTCCAAAAATCCGTAAGGATTAGGCCGGGCATAGGTGGCCATGGAGACGATGAGCCCGATGTTCGGGCCTTCCGGGGTCTCGATGGGGCAGATGCGCCCGTAGTGGGAGGGGTGCACATCCCGCACCTCGAAGCCCGCCCGCTCCCGGGTAAGCCCTCCGGGCCCCAGGGCCGAAAGACGGCGCTTGTGGGTGATCATGGAAAGGGGGTTGGTCTGATCCATGAACTGCGAAAGCTGCCCCTGGGCAAAAAACTCCCGCAGGGCCGCAGTCACCGGCTTGGGGTTGATGAGGTCATTGGGCATCATGGCCTCCACATCCTGGAGGGTCATGCGCTCCTTGACCGCCCGCTCCATGCGCACCAGCCCCACCCGGTACTGATTCTCCGCCAGCTCCCCCACGGCCCGCACCCGCCGGTTGCCCAGATGGTCGATGTCGTCCCCCTCCTCTCCGGCCTCTTTCATCCGGATAAGCTCCTTCAAAATGGCCAGGATGTCCTCCTTGGTCAGGGTGGTCTGGGTGATGGGGATCTCCAGACCCAGACGGAGATTGATCTTGTAACGGCCCACCTCGGAGAGATTGTAGGTGGCTGGATCAAAGAAGAGGGACCGGAAATAGGGTTCGGCCACCTCCAGCGTGGCCGGACTCGAGGGGCGCATCTTCCGATAAATCTCGATCAGGGCCTCCTCCCGGGTCTTGGCCTTGTCTAGCTTGAGGGTATCCCGCAGGGCCCGGGTGTAACGATGCACATCTATGTAGAGGCATTCCACTTCCCGGATCCCCGCCTCCCGTAACTGGGCCAGTTTCTCCTTGGTAATTTCTTCGTTACAGGCTAGGAGCACCTCACCGGTCTCCGGATCCACTACATCCTTGGCTACCACTCGGCCCAGAAGCTCCTTTTCCGTCGCCGGTACACTCTTTATCCCCGCCTCGAGGATCCGCTTGAGAGCGGCCTTGGTCACCCGCCGCCCGGCCTTGAGAAGCACATCCCCGGTCTCCGGATGCACAATGTCCACGGCCACCGTTTGCGTAAGGAAGACCTCCGGATTGATCTCCTTCTCGATCCGGTCGGGGTAGATATAAAACTTTTCCCGGGGATAGAAGTGATTAAGGATCTCCTCCTCGGTCATCCCCATGGCCTTGAGAAAGGTGGTAGCGGTAAAGTTCTTGCGCCGATCGATACGGGCCAAAAGTCTCCCCCGATGATCGTACTCGAAATCCAGCCAGGAGCCCTTGGCCGGGATGATGCGGGCGGTGTAAACGATCTTCCCCGCATGGGCCTTGCCCTTATCGTGGTCAAAAAAGACCCCGGCTGAACGCTGGATCTGGCTGACCACCACCCGCTCGGTGCCGTTAACGATAAAGCGTCCATCCTCGGTCATCAGAGGGACCGAGCCGAAAAAGATCTCCTGCTCCTTGATGTCCCGGATGCTCTTGGTGTCGGAGTCCGGATCCACATCGTAAGTAATGAGCCGCACCCGGAGTTTCATCAGGGCCTCGTAAGTAAGCCCCTTTTCCCAGCATTCCTCAGCCGAGAGCTCCGGGGGCAGGATCTGGTAGTCCACGAATTCCAGCTCCGCCGTGCCGGTAAAGTCCCGGATGGGGAAGACCTCTTTCAGGGCCCCCTGAATGCCCTTGTTCTGGCGCCTTTCTGGAGGCACCTCCCTTTGGAGAAACTGCTCATAAGAATCCCTCTGGGCCCCTATGAGATAAGGGACCTCCATAATGGGTTTGACTTTTCCGAAAGTCCTCCTTATCCTAGCGGGAATGATGGTGGGAGCCTCCATACCCCGGATCGCCTCCTTCTGAGAAGTTTTTTAAACACAATAAGGGCTTCTCCCTCCCCTAGGGAAAAGCCCTCCTTTTGCTCAACCCTTTTTTTTAATTTTACTTGATCTCTACCTTGGCGCCAACCGCCTCGAGCTTCTTCTTGATCTCCTCGGCCTCCTCCTTGGAGACCGCCTCTTTGATGGGCTTGGGAGCGCTCTCCACCAGCTCCTTGGCCTCCTTGAGGCCCAGGCCGGTAATGGCCCGCACCTCCTTGATCACCTGGATCTTCTGGCTACCCACCTCCGTCAGAATGACATCGAATTCCGTCTTTTCTTCCGCCGGAGCGGCTTCCGCCCCGGGAGCCGCCCCTGGCACTGCAGCCACTGCCGCCACCGGTGCCGCCGCACTCACCCCGAACTTCTCCTCCAGCTCCTTGATGAACTCCGAAAGTTCCAACACACTCATGTTAGCAATAAACTCGATGACCTCTTCCTTGGTTACCGCCATGATCCTCGCCTCCTTCCAGAATTTTTATCTCTTTTACTGGCCGCCTTCGGCCCGCTTTTTCTCCTCAATAGCCTTGAGCACATAAAGAAAGGTGCGCAGAACATTGGCCAGAAGCTGCACCAAACGCGCCGGCGGGGCCTGTAGCAGCCCCAGAAGCTGGGCCAGCAGGACCTCGCGCGCCGGAAGCTTGGCCAGGGCCTCCACCCCCTGGGCGTCCACCGGCTTCCCCTGAAGGGCCGCTCCCCGCAGGATCAGGGAGGGATGCTCCTTGGCGAATTCCGTGAGCACCTTGGCCAGGGCCACCGGATCACGATAAGCCATGGCTATCCCGGTCGGCCCTTCGATAAACTCCTGGATAGGCTCCGCCGGGGTTCCGGTAGAAGCAATACGAAGAAGGGTGTTCTTCACCACCCGGTATTCCCCCCCGGCCTCCCGCACCCTCTTTCTCAACTCGTTGCTTTCCATCGCTGTAAGTCCCTTGAAAGAGGTCACAAAGACCGCCTGCCCTTCAGAGAATTTTTCACGCAGACTTTTTACCAGAGCTTCCTTCTGGGCTCGCGTAAGCACCTCGGCCTCCTTGAAATTTCTAAATTTTTTCGACGAAGGCTCGCCCTTCGCCTCCGCAGGCCGGCTAACACCGTTTAAAGCCCTCTTGGGCTACCTGCTATCTTCGACCCAGGGCCGCCTCCGAGAGGGAGGGGACCTGAAATCTACTCTGATTGATACTCTTTCAATAAATTCCGCACATCCGCCGGGTCCACCTTGATCCCCGGCCCCATGGTGGTAGAAAGGGTTACCCCTTTTATGTACTGCCCTTTAGCCGCCGCGGGCTTGGCCCGCAGGAGGGCCTCAAAAAAGGCGGCCAGGTTTTCCAGGATCTTCTGGGGCCCGAAAGAGACCTTGCCCACCGGGACATGCACCACCCCCGCCCGGTCTACCTTGAAGTCCACCTTTCCGGCCTTGATCTCCTTTACTGCCCGAGCCACATCAAAGGTCACCGTGCCCGTCTTAGCGCTGGGCATAAGCCCTCGCGGGCCCAAGATCTTTCCGATCCGCCCTACCAAGGGCATCATGTCCGGAGTGGCCACCGCCTTGTCAAAATCTAGCCACCCCTCCTGGATCTTTTTGATGAGCTCCTCTGCCCCCACATAATCCGCACCGGCGGCCTCGGCCTCCTTGGCCTTGTCCCCCTTGGCAAAGACCACCACCCGGGCCGTCTTGCCTGTGCCGTGGGGCAACACCACCGAACCCCGCACCATCTGGTCCGCGTGGCGGGGATCCACCCCCAAGACCACCGCCACCTCTACCGTTTCGTCGAACTTAGCGTAAGCCGTCTCCAGAGCCAACTTAACCGCCTCTTCAAAGGTATACCGCTTGGTACGATCGACCTTGGCCAGGGCCTCTCGGTACTTCTTCCCCTTCTTAGCCATTGCTCCCCCTTAATCCACGATCTCGATACCCATACTCTTGGCCGTGCCTTCCACCATGCGCATGGCCGCCTCCAGGTCCAGCGTATTGAGGTCCTTCATCTTCATGCGGGCGATCTCCTCTACCTGCTTCCGCGTCACCTGCCCCACGATCTCCTTCTTGGGATTGTGTGCTCCTTTTTCCACCCCCGCGGCCTTTTTCAGAAGCACCGAGGCCGGCGGGGTCTTGAGCTCAAAAGTAAAAGAACGGTCGGCATAGACCGTAATCACCGCCGGAATGATTAGGCCTTCTTGCCCCTTGGTTTTGGCGTTGAAGGCCTTACAAAATTCCATGATGTTTACCCCGTACTGCCCCAGGGCCGGCCCTACCGGTGGAGCCGGTGAAGCCTGCCCCGCCGGAAGTTGGAGCTTGATGGTCCCGATGACCTTTTTAGCCATGGCCTCTCACCCCTCTAGATCTTCTGCACATGCGTAAATTCGATCTCTACCGGTGTCTCCCGTCCAAAGATGCTCACCAGCACCCTCACCTTACCCTTGTCCGGTTTTACCTCGTCCACCACCCCGTGAAAGTTAGCAAAAGGTCCCTCAATAATCCGCACCCGATCCCCGGGCATAAATTGATACCGAGGCTTGGGCTTGATCTCCTCTACCGCGATCTGACTCAGGAGTTTCTGCGCCTCTTCCTCACTCAAAGGCCGGGGCTTGCCGTCGCCCATTATCCCTACCACACCCTTTACACTTCGCAAGACCTCCAAGGCCCCCTCTCCTTGAACCTTGACCAGGATGTAGCCCGAATAAAAACGCCGAGAGACATGCTTTTCCGGGCTAAAGACCACCTCAATGATCTTTTCCGGGGGCACCACCACCTGTTCCAGGGCCTCGCTCAACCCCTCCTCCGCCAAACGGGCCTTCAAGGCCTCCGCTACCTCTCGCTCCCGCCCCGCCCACACATAAACTACATACCAGCTCATCTCAATACACCAGCCATTGCACAATCTTGGAAAGAATCACATCCACCAGGCCGAGATAAAAGGCCACAAAGAGCGTAAAGGAAAGCACCGCCGCCGTGGTGGCCAGAGTCTGCTTGCGAGAAGCCCAGGTGATCTTCTTAAACTCGACCCGTACTTCCTTTAAGAACTGTACCGCCTGGGCCACCTTGCCCCTTTCCCGCAACTCCTTCAAAGAGGCCACCTTGCCCCCTGCCGGCTTGGAAACCTTCCTCTTCGCCCTTGCTGTCTTGGCCATCTCTTAGCTCCTATAAAAAAATGGCAGGCCAGGGAGGATTCGAACCCCCAACCCCCGGATTTGGAGTCCGGTGCTCTACCAGTTCGAGCTACTGGCCTGCCTTACCCAATCTATTTTATTTCCCTTTAACCTCCCGGTGAAGGGTGTGTCTCCGATCCCAAGGACAATACTTCCGCAACTCCAGACGATCCGGAGTGTTGCGCCGGTTCTTGGTGGTGGTGTAGTTGCGCCTCTTGCACTCCGTACACTGCAGATGAATGATCACCCGCGCTTCACCCTTCTTGGCCATCTCCACTCACCCCTTTATTCCAAGATCTTGGTGACCACTCCGGCTCCCACCGTCCGACCACCCTCCCTTATGGCAAACCGCAAACCCTCCTCCATGGCCACCGCCTTGATCAACTCCACCTCTAACTCCACATTGTCCCCAGGCATCACCATCTCCACCCCCTCC
>QOAM01000019.1 GCA_003978075.1 Thermodesulfatator sp.
CCGCTTGGAGGCCTCTCGGGAGGCCGGCGAGGCCCTGCGGGAGCGGCTGGCCCAAGAAGCGGAGACCGAAGGCGAAAAGACTACCCCTCAACCTATGTGCCGCTAAAATTTAAATATTTAGGGGTAAGCCTAAATTTTTTCAAAAATTTTCGGAAGAGAGATTTTTGAGAAACATGAGCCGATCCTCGGCTTTAAGGGCCCAGTCGCTCTCCGGGGCCAACTGGGTGATGGATTCCCAGAGGTGCCGGGCCTTGTCCAGCTCCCCTAGCCGAAAGTAAGTCTCCCCCAGCCAGTAACGGGCCGCCATGTCGTTGTGATCAAAACGCACCGCCCGCCGAAAGTCCAATCTGGCGTCTTCCCAGCGGCCCTCCTCAAAGGCAATGAGCCCGGCGTAATAGTAGGCTTTGGAATAGCGGGGATTGAGCTTGAGGGCCTTCTCCAAAGAGGCCAAGGCCTTCTGGTCGTCGCCTTTCTTGTGCCAGGCCCAGCCGAGGTTGGTCAGGGCCATGAAGGGCTTGGTGTAAAGGGGATTGGCTAGGGCCTTCTTAAAATAGGCGATGGCCTGGTCATAGTTCCCCCGCAGGAGGTAGAGAGAGCCTAAGTTGTTCAGGGCCTCGGAATAATGGGGATCGAGTTGAAGGGCCTTTTCAAATTGGGCCCGGGCCTTCTCATACTCCTCCCGGCCCAGGTAGATCAGGCCCAGGAGGTTGTAAACCTCCGGATCCTGAGGAAACTCCTCTTGAGCCAGCAAGGCCTCCCGCAGGGCCTCCGGATAGCGTTCGTCTTTGAGATACACATAGGCCAGCTCCTTGTGGATGGCCGAGGCCTCCCGATGGTAGGTCACCGGCGTGCTTTCACAGGCTGCAAGGAGAAAAAGACCGAGGAGAAAAAGGGCCTTCTTCACGGAGATGAGACCTCGGTAAAGTCCTCTTTTCGTTGGGGGCTTCGCCCAAAAAACCCCTTTCACCACTTTATTTAGATCACCTTGTTCAAGGAATATTCGATGATCCCTTGAGCCCCGGCCTCGATGAGGCGGGGTACCAGCTCCCGCACCACCTCTTCCGAGACCACGGTCTCCACGGCATACCAGCCTTCCTGGTAAAGCCGGGCGATGGTGGGGGCGGTGAGGCTGGGAAGGAGTTGCACTACCCGGTCCAGGTCCTTCTCCGAGACATTCATCTTGAGCCCCACCAAACGATCGGCCCTCAAAGCTCCCTGAAGGAGAAGGGCCAACTGTTCGATCTTCCTGCGCTTCCAAGAATCGGCCCAGGCGGCCTGATTGGCGATGAGCTGCGGGTGAGTAACCATAAGTTCGTGGATGATCTTGAGGCCGTGGGCCCGGATGGTGGAACCGGTCTCCGTGACTTCCACGATGGCATCAGCCAGTCCCTGCACCACCTTGGCCTCCGTAGCCCCCCAGGAAAACTCCACCTCTACCGGAATGCCCCTTTCCGCAAAGTAGCGTCGGGTGAAGTTGACCAGCTCGGTGGCGATCTTTTTGCCCCGCAGGTCCTCCAGGGTGCGAATTTCCGAATCCGCCGGCACAGCCAACACCCACCGGGCCGGACGCTTGCTCACCTTGGAGTAGATGAGGTCAGCTACTGGAACCACCTTGGAGTCGTTTTCCAGGATCCAGTCCTTGCCGGTGATTCCGGCGTCCAGCACCCCGGCCTCCACATAGCGGCTCATCTCCTGGGCCCGGCAGATGGCGCAGGAGATCTCCGGATCGTCGATCTCCGGGAAATAGCTGCGATGATGCACCTTTACCCGCCAGCCGGATTTCTCCAGAAGCTCCAGAGTGGCCTTCTCCAAGCTTCCCTTGGGAATGCCGAACTTAAGGACCCTTTCGCCCATAGACCTCCTCCGGATCAAAGATCTTGGGAGAGACTGTTTCCACTTCCCCGCCCGGGGTCAGACGCCGATAGAAACAGGAACGATGCCCGGTATGACAAGCCGCACCCCCGCGCTGTTTCACCTTCAGAAGCACCGCATCGGCATCGCAGTCCAGGAGGACCTCCCGCACCTCTTGGATATGTCCGGAGGTCTCTCCTTTGAGCCAGATCTTCTTCCGGCTGCGGCTGTAAAAATGGGCCTTGCCGGTTTCGAGCGTCCTCCGCCAGGCCTCCTCGTTCATGTAGGCCAGCATAAGGACCTCCCCGCTTTCAGCGTCCTGCACGATGGTCGGGACCAGGCCGTCCATTTTCGAAAAGTCCGGGGTCAATTTTGCCATTTTCGGCCTCCTCCGGTTTTTACTACGGGCCTTTAAGCCCGGCAAGGTGACGCGTGAAAGTCCGCAGACGCTCCTCCGGGTCCGGGGCGGTGACCAGGGCCTCCCCGATGAGAAAGGCCGTCACTCCGGCCCGGGCCAGGCGCTCGAGGGTCTCCCCCTGAGAGAGGCCGCTTTCCGAAACCACCACCCGATCTCGAGGGATGCGGGGAAGGAGACCCAGGGTGGTCTCCACCGAGACCTCGAAGGTCCGGAGGTTGCGGTTGTTGATCCCCAAAATTTGAGCCCCGGCGGATAGGGCAATCTCCAGCTCCTCCTCTTGGTGGACCTCCACCAGGGCGGAGAGGCCGAGCCTTTGGGCGTAATGTAGGAGCTCCCTCAGCTCCTCCGGGGTAAGGGCAGCCACGATGAGGAGGACCGCATCCGCCCCGAAGGCCCGGGCCTCCTCGATCTGCACCGGGTCGAGGATAAAGTCCTTGCGCAGCAGGGGGAGTCCCACCTGGCTCCTCACCGCCGCCAGGTACTCCAGAGAGCCCTGAAAATAGGGCTCATCGGTGATCACGGAGATGGCCGCCGCTCCGGCCTGGAGATAGGCCCGGGCCAG
This sequence comes from Thermodesulfatator sp., assembly GCA_003978075.1. Classification (GTDB taxonomy): domain Bacteria; phylum Desulfobacterota; class Thermodesulfobacteria; order Thermodesulfobacteriales; family Thermodesulfobacteriaceae; genus Thermosulfurimonas_A. The sequence goes on from QOAM01000019.1 coordinate 2,832, forward strand.
CCGTAGAGGGTGAAAGTCTCGGGCCAGGAGGCCCTTGGAAGGAGAGGCCCTTTTAATCTCCGCGATGACCGCCGGACGCTTTTCTCGCAGGGCCTGCGCCAAGTCCCGCCGAGGGGCCTCCCAAAAAGGACGAAAAAAAAGCCCTCGACGCCTGCGGGCCGCGATTTCTTCCCTCTTTCGCTGGAGAATCTCCTCCAGAAGACCCTTGGCCATTGACATCCCCAGGGCCACCGGTTTTATTTAGGCCAAACATTTTAGAGAGGTCTCATTTTAGTCCATCCGGTGGAAATTTTAAGGGCGGAGGCCGAAAATGCCCAAGAGGACTTATCAACCGAGCCGCATAAAGCGCAAGCGGTGTCACGGCTTTCGAGCGCGGATGAGTACCCGCTCCGGACGGAGGATCCTGCGCCATCGGCGGCGCAAGGGCCGCTGGCGTCTTACGGTCTAAGCTTGAAGCGTGAGGGACTCTCCCGGGCCGAGCGCCTCTCCCGCAAGCGAGATTTTGAAAGGGTCTTTCGGGAGGGGCAACGCCTGGATCTCCCTTACCTGCGAGTGATCTATGCCCCTAACAACTGCGACCGAAGGCGTATCGGGTTTGCGGTCTCCAAGAAGGTAGGGAAAGCCGTGGTGCGCAATCGTATTAAACGCCTCCTCCGCGAGACCTTCCGCCGACACAAGGAGATCTTCCCTCCCCATTGCGATTTCGTCTTCATCCCACGCCGGGAAGTGGCCCAGCTTTCACCTCCGGAAATAGCCCGGGACCTGGCGGAGGCCTTCCAGAAATGTTCATCCGGCTCCTCCTAGCGCTGATCAGACTCTATCGCCTGGTGCTCTCCCCCTGGCTTCCGGGACACTGCCGTTTTTATCCCTCGTGTAGCCGCTACGCCGAGGAGGCCCTTCGGCGCTACGGACTTTTACGCGGAGGTTGGCTCTCCCTGAAACGGCTCCTACGCTGTCACCCCTGGCATCCTGGGGGCTACGATCCGGTGCCTGAAGGAGGAAAGGTATGAACGAAGATCCGGGCATGGAAGTACGGGTCCTGCTCGCGGTGGTACTCTCGCTCCTGATCATCCTGGCTTTTAACGCCTGGTATGCCAAGCACTATGGCAAATTCAAGGCCCCCTCTAAGGTAAATCCCCGGAGCCGACCCTCTCCGAAGCCGGGGGCCAAGTCCCTCCTCCAAAAACCCTCGCAGAAGCCCCTCTTGCGAGTGAGGGTCCTTCCCGTGGAGACGGACCTTTTTTCCGCACGCCTGACCGAGGCCGGGGGTCGTTTTCAGAGCTTCCGGCTCAAACACTACCGCCAGGACAAAGGGCCTCAATCCCCTTTGGTGGAGTTGGTTTCGGCCCCTAAGCAGGGGCTCCCCATCGAGATCTATCCCGCAAGCCATCCGGAGCTGGCGGTGCGTCCCCTTCAGGGCCAGCCCGAGGCCCTCAAACTCTCCAGGAACGAGTGGGGCCAGGTCTCCTTTCACCCCCGGGAAAAGAGCCCTCTCCTCCTCGAAAGGACCTTTCTCTTTTCCGGAAGAAGTTATCTCTTTCATCTGAAGGTAAAGGTGACCAATCCGGGAAAAAGCCCGGTCAAGGACAGGCTCCTTTTCCGGTTAGTGGAGTCTCCTTTTTCGCGCTCCACCCGCTATGTGTTTAAAGGTCCGGCCTATATGGATGGGAAAAGGCTCCAAGAGGTCAAACTCAAAAGGCCCGGGGATTTTCGGGAATACACCGGGCCGGTCTCCTGGGTAGCTTATGAGGATGCCTATTTCATTTTGGCCCTCCTTCCGGAAGAGGGATCCTCCTGGCACCTCACCTTTCGACGCCTGGCACAGAAAACCGACGAGGTCATGCTCTGGTCGCCGGAGTTTGAGTTGGGGCCCGGGGCCTCGCGCACCTTTCGGCTGGCAGCCTATTTCGGCCCCAAGCGCATGGAGGATCTCAAGACCGTGGGGCACGGACTGCCCGCGGCCCTGCACTTCGGTATCTTCGATCCGGTAGCCAAACCCCTCCTCTGGTGTCTTAAGTTCTTTCACCGTTATGTGGGCAACTACGGCTGGGACATCATCCTCCTGACCTTCCTGGTGCGCATCATTTTCTGGCCCCTCAACCACCTGAGCTACAAGAGCATGAAAAAGATGCAGGAGATCCAGCCTGTGATCCAGCGTCTGCGGGAAAAATACAAGGACGATCCCCAGCGGCTCCAGCAGGAGCTCATGCAGGTCTATCGCACTTACAAGATCAATCCCTTTTCCGGGTGTCTGCCCATGCTCATCCAGATTCCCGTCTTTTTCGCCCTTTACAAGGTGCTCCTTCAGGCCATTGAATTGCGGCACGCGCCCTTTTGGGCCTGGATCGACGACCTTTCCGCCCCGGACCGTCTACCTGTGGGAGTGGATATACCCTATCTTCACGGACTTCCGGTGCTTACTATCCTCATGGGAGTTTCCATGTATATACAACAGAAACTTTCACCGGCCTCTCTTGATCCCACCCAGGCCCGTCTTATGCTTATTATGCCGGTGGCCTTTACCGTGCTCTTTGTGAACTTCCCTTCAGGTCTGGTACTTTACTGGCTGACCAACAACCTGCTTTCCATTGTTCAGCAGGTAATGACCAATAAACTTCATGCGAGGTGAGGGCGATGACCGAAGAACGCATCTTTGAGGCTAAGACTGTGGATCAGGCCATTGAAGAGGCCTGCCGAGTAATGGGATGTCTTCCGGAGGACTTGGAGATCGAAATCCTGGAGCACGGCTCCAGCGGCCTCTTCGGCCTAGGAGCCAAGAAGGCCCGGATCAAGGTGCGCCTCAAGCCGGAGAAGATCCTTTCCGAGCGGGCCAACCGGGCGGTGATGTTCCTCAAGGAACTCTTTCTCTCCGGGGAATTGAAACTCGAGCCCCAGGCAGAGCTAGCCGAGGATCATGTGGTGATCAATTTGACCGGGGAGGACCGGGAGATCTTTACCCAGAACGGGGGGGCGGCACTGGAGGCCCTGGAATTCTTGGTAAACAAGGTAGTGGCTCGGCGGCTGGGGATAGGGCCCAAGATCGTGGTGGACACCAACGGTTTTCGAAAGGAAAGGGAAAAGGAGATCCGGGAGATGGCCCTTAAGGCCGCGGAAAAGGCCAAAAAAAGCGGAAAGCCTGTCCCCCTTCCTCCCATGAGTGCTCGGGAGCGCCGCCTGGTGCATGTGGCCCTGAGGGGGCGCAAAGATGTGGAGACGCGTAGCGCGGGCAAGGGCGAGCGTCGCCATGTAGTGATCCATCCCGCGCGCCGGAAATGACCCCGGCCCACCTGCGCACCGAGGACACCATTGCCGCTATCGCCACTCCCCCGGGGCCCGGGGCCATAGGGGTCATCAAGATCAGCGGGCCAGAGGCCGAAGGTATTTTGCGCCGGGTCTTTCGTCCGGCCCGGGCCCGCGAACATTTTGACTCCCACCGACTTTACTATGGACACATCGTTGATCCTCAGAGCGGGGAGCCGGTGGACGAGGTCCTGGTAGCTCTGATGCGGGCCCCGCGCTCCTACACCCGGGAGGATGTGCTGGAGATCTACGCCCACTCCGGCTACCGGGTGCTCACCCGTATCCTAGAGTTGGTCTTTAAGGCCGGGGCCCGGCCGGCTGAACCCGGAGAGTTCACCCGAAGAGCCTTCCTCAACGGCCGCATCGATCTGGCTCAGGCCGAGGCCGTGGAGGAGATCATTCATGCCCGCTCGGAACAGGCCCTGCGCCTGGCTCTGAAACACCTTTCCGGCGGGCTTTCCGCGCGGATAAAGGCCCTACGGGAAAGGCTCCTGGACCTCCTCGCTGTCACTGAAGTGGCGGTGGACTTCCCGGAGGAGGACGTGGAGATCCTCTCTCCGGAGAAGATGCGTCGTACAATCTCCGAGGAGATCCTCCCGGAGATTCGGCGTCTCCTCGCCTCGGCTGAGGAAGGACGGGTCTTCCGGGAGGGGATCGCTGTAGTCCTGGCAGGCCGACCTAATGTAGGCAAATCCAGCCTTCTTAACGCCCTTCTGCGGGAGGAGCGGGCCATCGTGACCCCTATTCCCGGTACCACCCGGGATGTAATCGAGGAGACCGCTCAGATTGCCGGCCTGCCGGTGCGGCTCATTGACACTGCCGGTCTCCGGGAGGCCGCGGACGAGGTGGAGTCCATCGGGGTGCGCAAGGCCCGGGAGAAGCTGGCCGCAGCCGATGTGGTGGTCTTTCTGGTGGACGGCAGCCAGCCCCCGGCGGAGGAAGACCGGCGCCTTTACCAGGAGGTACGCTCCCGGCCGCACCTGGTGGCGGTGAACAAGATAGATATTGCCCCCGCTGAGAACCTGGCCCTTTGGCGCGACTTCTTTCCCGAGCCGCCGATCTTTATCTCCGCCACGGAGAGGCTGGGTCTGGAAGAGCTCTCCCACAAGATCTTCGAGATGGCCGTAGGACATGGGCCGGCTGAGCCCCCGGAAATCGCCCCCAACCTGCGCCAGAAGGCCGCGCTGGAACGGGCCGGAGAGGCCCTCCAGCGGGCCCTCGAGATCCTGGCCCAGTCCGAACCCCTTCCAGAGCTCCTTTCCCTGGAGCTGCGCGAGGCCCTGGCCGCCCTCGCGGAGATCACCGGCGAGGTGACCACCGAGGACCTCCTCGACCGCATCTTCTCCACTTTTTGCCTGGGGAAATAGGCCCAAAACTTAGTGAGGGCTTGGGCACAGCCCTCGCGGAAAGGACTTACCCCAAGATCTCGGATATAGTAAGGGGGATGAAAAGAAGGGCTAAAGCGCTAGTCCTGGCGCTCTTTTTGGTTCTTTATGTAGGGCCGCTCTTCTTGCCACTCACCTCGGTCCAGGAGGCCCGGCGAGCGGAGATCGTGCAGGAGGTGGTCAAGTTCGGCCATTGGCTCATCCCCCACCTTAACGGGAGGCCTTATGTGGTCAAACCCCCTCTTTATACCTGGTTGGCCGGGATCGTGGCTTCGGTCCTGGGGGTGAGCGAGGCCACCCTCCGTCTCTCCTCCCTCCTTGCCGCCGCGGGGATCCTCTTCCTGACCTATAAGCTGGCCCGCAAACTAGGTGGTCCTCTTTGTGCCTTTCTCGCGGTCTTTTTCCTCTTGGGAGCCCCCCGATTTTATTTCTTTGCCCATCGGGTGGAACTGGAATTGCTCGTGGCCTTCTTTTTCGAGGCTTATCTATACCTTTCTTGGAGATACCTTGAGGAAGGAGGAAAGTGGCGGCTTCTGGGGGCCTTTGGGGCTCTAGGAGGAGGATTCCTCACCAAAGGGCCCTTCATCCTCCTGGCCCTTCCCCCGATAGTACTCTACGGACTCTACCACCGCAGAAGGCGCCTCTTCACCCTTCTTTTACATCCCCTAGGCTGGCTCTTGGCCTTAACCCCCTCCGCAGCCTGGTATCTCTATGTCCACCGCCATCTTCCTCCCAGTGCCTTTAGCGAATTCATCCAAGAAGACTTTTTCGGGCGCCTAATCACCGGTAAAAGGGATCCCTTCTACCATTATGCCAGGGCCCTCTTCTTGGGATTTCTTCCGGAAAGTCTCCTCCTCCTGAGGTTGCCCTCCTTCCTGCGGATCCAGTTCTCCCGCGAGGACCGACAGTTCGTGCTCTTTAGTTGGTTGACCCCTCTGGTCTTTTTGAGCTTTACTGCCGCCAAATTCAGCAAGTATCTCCTTTCCTTTTACCCCTTTTTTGCCCTCTCCCTGGCCCTGGCTGCGGGGGAATGGTTCGGTGACCAAGAGGAGCTCTTGCGCCACCTGACGCTGGGGATCTCTCTGCTCCTCCTCTGTGGATCCCTGTTGGTAGAGATCCGGGGAAACGCCTTGCGCTTTGAGTCTCTGGCCCGGGCTCGCCCCTATATTTCGGCCCCTCGGGTCTATTTTTATCGCAAAGCCAATTATTGGCTGGTCTTTTACCGGGGAACCCCTATAAAGGTTCTCCAAGGCCCCCCTTTTCCCCCGGGTCTAATCCTGGAAGAGACCTATCCAGGGGTCTCGGCCCTGGCCCAGCGCAAGGATCTGCGCCTGGTGGCGCAAATTGTGCCCTTTTACCGGGAAGGCCGCGCCCTCTTGGTCTATTCCTCAGCCGGAGCGCCCTCGGCCTCCTCCTCCGGCTCCGGGAAATAGATCCTCTTATAATAAATCAAACGCCGGCAGAGAGGACACTCGTAGTACTTGTCGTCCCGCTGGAGCTCGTTAAAGAGCTGGGGCGGGATGTGCATGTGGCAACCGCTGCAGGTCCCGTTTTCCACCGCTACAATGGCCAACCCCCCCTTTCTTTCCCGGATGAATTCATAGCGCCGCAGAAGACTCTGGGGGATTTCCTCCACCAAGCGCTCTCTCTCCTCCAGGTATCTTTTCTTGTCTGCTTCGAGCTCCTTGCAGAGACTCTCGTAGCGGGCCCTTTCTTCCGCCACCCGCCTTTCCGCCTCCTCGATCTCCTTCCGCAAGGCCTCTTCTTCCTGCTGGAGCTTCTCCTGCTCTTCCATGAGCTTGAGAAGGGTCTCCTCTCGCTGTTTGTTGGCCTTTTTGATCTCCTCGATCTCGCGGAGGAGGGCCTGGTATTCCCGGGTCCCGCGGATTTGCATGAGTCGCGTCTGGGTTTTGCGCAGGCGCTGGAGCTCTTCCTCTAGCTCGTCCTCCTCTGCTCGCCGTTTTAGGCTGACTTCCTCCAACTTTTGGGAGACCTCCTCAAAGCGCCTCTTTTTCTGGCTCAGGTCGGCCTCCGCCGCACGCAAGGCCTCCGGAAGCTCCTCCTTCTGCCGGTCTAACTCCAAGATCTTGAGATCCAACTCCTGAAGCCGGATAAGGTTGACAATTTCCTGCCGCACCTTAACCTCCTTAACTAGGTCTCAAGCCTTTTGAGAGATATTTGCGAGGGCTTTGCCCCTCTTTCCATTTTGGAAAATCCTCTACGGGACTTCCTCGTTGAGAAGTCTCAAGGGGCTCCTGCCGGGAAAATAGCTTACTTGAATTTGGGGGAACTGCTGGGCTATTTTAGAGGCCAGCCCGCGCCAAAAGTAGTTTTCCAGGGCATAGTGATCGCTTACCACCAGGGTTAGTCCCGCCACTTCCGCCGCTCGAGCGGCGTGATGTTTGACATCGCCGGTTATATAGACTTCGGCCCCCTTTTGCAAGACTTCGGGGAGGAGGTCTGCCCCTGAGCCTGCACACAGGGCCACCAGGCGCACTAGCTTTTCTTCATGGTCCGTGATGAAGACCGGGGCTTTCACCAGAGCCGCCAGCCGCCGCGCTAGCCGGGTAACCGGCACGGGCTCTGGGGCCTCAGCCATCCGTCCCAGCCCCACCCGGGGATCTCCGGCCCTTCCAGGACGCAGGGCCTCCTTCACCTCCAAACCCAACCCTTCGGCCAGAACCTCCGTAACCCCTCCGGGGGCGACATCCAGGTTGGTGTGATAGGAGACCACCGTAAGACCCTGCCTCACCAGGGCCAGCAGCAGGCCCTCCCAGGGATCTTCGGCACAAAGCCGGCGCAAGGGATGAAAAAATACAGGATGGTGGGTGAGAAGAAGATCAATCCCCTCTTGCTGAACCCACTGCGCTACCGCCGGGCTAAGCTCTAGGGCTAGGCCTAAATGCCGAACCCGGGCCCTTCGGGAACCAAACTGTAAACCTACCCGATCCCCTTCCTCCGCCCAATCTGAAGGAGCCCACTCCTCCACCCAGCGGCATATATCCTCGACCGTGGTATCCATGACCTCCAAAAAAGACCATCGAGTGGGCCTGGGAGGATTCGAACCCCCGACCTCCCGGTTATGAGCCGGTGGCTCTAACCAGCTGAGCTACAGGCCCACACCACTTTTTAATGTAGTCTGACCCTCCTTTCTGTCAAGAAAGAGATCACTTTTTCGTGGCCCCTAAAGTTTTTTCAGGGTCTCCTTAGGACCTCAGATAAAATTTAAGGAACTTGCTCCGGTGAGGATGCCGGAGCTTGCGCAAGGCCTTAGACTCTATTTGCCTTATGCGCTCCCGGGTTACCCCGAAGGCCCGGCCCACCTCCTCTAGGGTGTGCTCGTGTTTCTCCCCGATACCAAAACGCAGGCGCAGGACCTTCTCCTCGCGTGGGGTAAGAAGGGAAAGAAGTTTGCGCACCTCCTCCATCATGGAAAGATCCTCGGTGGCCTCGTCTGGCCCCATGATCATCTCGTCTTCGATGAAATCTCCCAAAAGGGAATCCTCATCGTCTCCTACCGGGGTCTCTAGAGAAACGGGATCCTTGGTGACCTTGAGGATGGTCTTGACCTTTTCTACCGGAAGCCCCATCTCCTGGGCCAGGATTTCTGGCGTGGGTTCCTCTCCTTTTTCCTGGTAATAGCGTAGGGAGGTCCGCACCAATTTATTTATCAATTCAATCATGTGCACCGGGATGCGGATGGTGCGGGCCTGGTCGGCTATGGCCCGGGTGATGGCCTGACGGATCCACCAGGTGGCGTAAGTGCTGAACTTATATCCCCGGCGCCAGTCGAATTTTTCCACGGCCTTCATAAGGCCGATGTTCCCCTCTTGGATAAGGTCCAAGAAGGGAAGCCCTCGGCCCACATATTTCTTGGCCACCGAGACCACTAGGCGTAAGTTGGCTCGTACCAGGCGTTCCTTGGCCTCCCGGGCCTGAGAAAGCCCCGCTTGCATCTCCCCCATAACCTTACGGAAACGGGGAAGAGGTACCCCAAAGCGCTCCGGGATCTCCCGTCGCAGCTCTTGCAGGGTCAGGTACTTTTCCCTGAACCTCAAAAACTCTCCAGGAGAAAGCCCTAGTTTACTGGAGGCCGCTTCCACCCGGGTGAAGTCCCCGTTGCTTTTTACAAAGTGCTGAATGAGGACGGCCAGGCGATGCCCTGTGCGTTCTTCCAGGGCTTGAAGGCTCTTTTCCGCCCGGGCCAGTTCGCAGGCCGCCTCCAAAGGTTCTTTCACCAGCTCCTCGATGAGTTTGCGCGAAAGCCTCTTGCTGCAGAGGACCTCCCTTAAGGTCTTGCGCAAAAGATAAAGACGATGATAAGCCCCGATACGTCGCCCTTTTTCCTGGGGAAAATCCTCCAGGAGAGTCTGCATTTCCCGCAGGCATTCTTGAAGCTTTTCTAGCCATCCCCTTACCGAGGAGACCTGTTCGGCATCCTCGGAAAACTCGTCCACATCCCTCAAGATTTCCCGCAGGCGCACCCTCCCTTTCTCGAAATCCACCAAGATCCGGGAGAGCTTCCGTAGGGTCCAGGGAAGGGAAAGAGCGGCTGAAAGGGCCTGCATTTCCCCTTCTTCCATGGCCCGGGCCAGCTCCACTTCTTCCTCGCGGGTGAGAAGAGGAATGTCCCCCATGTCCTTAAGGTAATAGCGCACAGGATCAAATTCCCGGACCTCCAAGGCTTCAAGATCTTCCTCGATCCCGTAAAGATGGCCCATCTCTGTGAGACAGCTTCTTTCCTCTCGGGTCAACACCTCAAGGCCCTTTCTGGAGCGGCTCATACACCCCCTCCCCTTGGCATTCTTTGGGAAATTGGCGACAAAGTTCGGTATAAGCCCGAAGGAGCCCGGCTACCTCTTCTTCTCGACCTCGAGCTTCCAGCTCTTGAATGGTCCGCTGCATTTCCCGAGCTCGCTGTTCCAGACGCCGGCGCAGGATCCAGGCGCGGATCTGGGCCAGGACCTCCTCCGGGGATTTTTCTAAAGGTGCAGAAAAGAGTAGTTCGCTAAAAAGGGCCTGACATTCCGGCTCGGTGAAGGTGAGCCGCTCCGGGGAGTAGCCCTCCCGTACCCCCGCGAGGATCTCCTCATAGAGCCTTCTTTCCAGGTCTTCCAGGAATTCTTCTGGAGAAAGAAGGGCCAGTTCTTCGGCCCGAGAGGGCCACTGGAGGAGAAACTGAAGGAGCTGGCGTCCCCAGGGAGAGCCTCCTTTCTTTTCCGACTCTGGAAAGTTTGCTCGAGAGGCCCGCTTGGAAAGAAGGAAACTTTCCGGGAGATCCAGCCTGCGGGCCGCCAGGCGCAGGTATTCGTGACGCACCACCGCATCCGGCAGACGCCCCAGGATTTCCTGAAGCTCCCGCACTACCTGGGCCTTGCCTTCCGGGCCTCGACCGTAAAGGGCTAGCAGGTACTCGGTGAGAAAATCCAAGGCCTTGTGAGCCGCCTTCAAGGCCTCTTGAAAGGCTCCGGGGTCCCGCCTTACCAAACTGTCCGGATCTTCCCCTTCCGGCAGAAAGACCACTTGGGGAAAAAGTCCTTGAGAGAAAAAGAGCCCCACTGCCCGGAAGGCCGCCTTTCGGCCGGCCTCGTCTCCATCAAAGACCAGATACCACTCCCGGCAGAATCTCTTGAGGGTGCGCACGTGCTCTTCGGTAAGGGCCGTACCGCAGGTGGCCACCACATTGCGGAAGCCCCGCTCCCACAGCGAAAGGAGGTCGAAATAGCCCTCCACCACCAACCCGTGGCCCTTTTCCCGGAGGAAGGGACGGGCCTCGTAAAGGCCATAAAGGACCCGGCTCTTGTGATAGATCGGGCTTTCCGGAGAATTGAGATATTTGGGCTCCCCTTCTCCTAGAATCCGGCCCCCGAAGGCCGCTACCCGGCCGGTAAGGTCCCGAATGGGAAAGATGAGCCGACCCCGGAAACGGTCGTAATAGGTGCCGTCTTCCCGGGCTACGAGCACCCCGGCCTTCTCCGCCAGCCGCAGGTCCACCCCGGCCAGCCGTAGGTGGGAGGTAAGGGCCCCTCCTTCGGCAGGGGCGTATCCCAGCAGAAAGGCCCGACGAATGTTCTCGGAAAGACCGCGCCGGCGGAGGTATTCCCTGGCCTGAGCCCCCTCAGGGGCCGAAAACATCCTCTCGAAAAAGCGAGCAGCCTGCTCGTTGATGCGATAAAGTTCCTTCCGTTCCCGATCTTCTTCCGGGGGCTCCCTTAAAGAGGTGGGTAGGGGAAGGTGGTACTTGCGGGCTAGCTCGCGCACGGCTTCCCCGAAGGAAAGGCCGTTTACCCGCATGTAAAAGCCGATGACATCCCCCCCTACTCCGCAACCAAAGCAGCGAAAAAGCTGTTTTTCTTCACTTACAGTAAAAGAGGGCTTGGTCTCCGCGTGAAAGGGGCACAGACCTACATAATTACGACCCACCTTTTTGAGGACTACGAATTCCGAAATTACATCTACGATGTTGAGACTTTCGCGGATACGGGATGCTGCCTCGCGTAGGCTCACCTCCCCCTCCCTTTGAGGACCGCGGAGGAGGCCAGCTTAACCACCGTTACCCCCTCGCCTCCCTCCAGCGGGGAACCCGGGCGCAGGGCCTCCACCCCTTCATGTCCTTCCAGGTAGGCCCTCACCGCCCCCAACAGCCTCCCGGTACCCAGGCCGTGAACTATGCGTACCTCCCTTCGGCCTTCTAATAAAGCCCGATTGAGAAAGGTCTCCAGCCGGGCCAGCGCCTCGTCCACCCGGAGACCGCGTAGATGAAGGGTGTCGCTTTCTGCCGGAGAAGCCGAGACCGAGATCTGGATACGGGGTCCTGACCAAACATCTGAAAGGACTTTAATACCTTTTCGGGGGACTGCAAGTCTGAAGCTCCCCACCCGTACCTCCACCTCGCGGCCCAGGTCCCGCAGGACCTCGGCCTCCTTCTGAAGGTCCAGGAGATACACCCTTTGACCTGGAGCAAGTTCTCCGGGGATCTCTTCTCCCAGGGGGGCCAAGAGTTCCTCGGCCCGTTCCCGCAGGATCTTTTCGCGTCTTCGACGGCCCTGGGGCTCGCGGGCCAGTTCATTCTGGAGTTCCCGCAGTCGCTTAAGGACCTCCGCGCGCAGCTGTTCTTTTTCTTCCCTGAGTCGCCTTTCCACCTCGCGGCTTCTCTCTGCCAGGCGCATCCTTTCTCTCTCCAGCGCCCTTTCCCTTTCTGCGAGAAGGGCCTCCTTCTCCCGAAGCTCTTTTTCCAGCTGGCGAAGTTCCTGCAGAAGACGCTCGTGATCCTCGTCTCCGGAAAGCAGCCCCTCGGCCCGAGCTACCACTTCTTGAGGAAGGACCCTCCGGGCCAGACCCAGGCCGTGTGAGGCCCCTAGGAGTCCATAGACTAGACGGTAGGTGGGACGCCCGGCCCTTTCATCAAAGAGCATTCCTGCGGGCTGGGCCCGGGGAGAGGTCAAGGCATAGCGTTTGACCTCGGGGAAATGGGTGGTGGCCACGGTGAGGGCCCCGGAGCCCTCCAGTCTTTCCAGCACGGCCACCGCCAGCGCCGCTCCTTCCCGCGGATCGGTCCCCCTTCCGGGCTCGTCCAGGATCACTAGGGTTCCCGGACCGGCCTTTTCCAGGATTTCCGCCAGTTCCCGCAGGTGAGCGGAAAAGGTGCTCTCCCCGGAAAGGAGTTCCTGCTCGTCCCCTAGGTCCGCAAGCACGCGGGAAAAGACCGGGATCTCCGAGTCCTCGGAGGCCGGAATGGGGAAGCCAGCCTGGGCCATGAGCACACAAAGCCCCACAGTCTTGGCCGCCACGGTCTTGCCCCCAAAGTTGGGCCCGCTTATCACCAAAACCGGCCTTTCCGGGGAGAGATGGAAATGGTTGCGTACCGGTTTTTGACCGGCGAGATAGAAAAAGGGGTGGGCCGCGGAGAGAAGCCGCAGATCTCCGGAAGGCTTGAGGCGGGGAAAACGGCCCTGCCAGAGGCGAGAAAGTTCGAAGAGGGCCAGCGCTAAGTCTACTTCTGCTAAGACCTCTTCCATCTGGAGGATCTCCGGGGCCTTCTCCGCCACCCGGACGCTCAGCCGGGCCAGGACCTTTCTCCGGACCCGCTCCTCTTCCAACCGGGCCAGCTCCAGCTCGTTGGCCACCGGTACAGCCTCGGTGGGCTCGATAAAGACCGTGGCCCCGGTCTGAGAGACATCGTGCAGGATCCCCGGCACCCGAGACCGGTGCTCGGAACGCACCGGAAGCACCAGACGCCCCTTGCGTTGAAAGACGATCTCTTCCCGGAGGACCCCGGCCCGGGCGTAGCGGCGCAGGAGATCTTCCATGAGGGTATGGAGCCTTTCCAAAAGCCCCCGGTGGCGCCTGCGGGCCTCAGCTAGCTCCCAAGAGGCCCCGTCTGCCAGATCCTTCCCCCCTGGTTCCAAGGAGATCTCCAGCTCTTGAAAGAGGGGCTCCAAGGGGGAGCTATCCGGGAAAAAAGAGAGCTCGGCAAGGACCTTTCCCGCAGCTAAGGCCTCTTTCAGAGCGTAAAGCTCCTCGGGAAGGAGGAATCCTCCCTGGGTGGCCTTCCGTACCAAGGGGGCCAGAGCCGGGAGCCGGGGCAAGACAAAACCCGGTTCCCTTTCCCTAAATCGAAAGACCTCCTGGATACGGGCCTGTCGCCTTTGGGCCTCCTCCAGAGAAAAAGCCGGGAAGTACCCCTCAACCAGGGCCTCCCCGGCTGCGGTACGGAGTCTCTCCTTGAGACGGCTTAACCCTTCAAACCAACCAAGTTTTTGAAGGGCACCAAGCATTCAACTAAGTTAAGAAGGATTAGCTGAAACCCCGACTTTTCCGAGGTCTCAGAAAGATCTTTTAAGCACCTCTTGGGGGGAAGCCGAGTTGAGATCTAATCGTAGGCGCGCATCTTTTTGAGCTTTTTGAGGTAACGTTTTCGAGCGGCCATAAGTTTTTTGCGCCGGCGCACCCCAGGTTTCTCATAAAATTCCCGCTTTTTCACCTCGGAAAGGATCTTGTCCCGTTCCACCATCTTTTTGAAGCGCTTGAGCGCTTGCTCAAAGGGCTCGTCTTCTCTCACGATCACTCCTGGCAAAGGAATTCCCTCCTTTCGTTTAAAATTTGCGGCATATTAACATCCCTCAAAAGGCTGTCAACGGCAGATCTTCTGAAGGGCCGTTAGAAGATCCTCGGGAAAGCGGGTAAGGCGGCCCTCTCGATTGACCGGAGCGTGCACGGTATGGCCGGTAGCCAGCAAACGGCCCTCCTCCGAGCTCACCAGGTACTCGAAGCGGACCCGATGGGGACGCACCTCGGCGAGGCGAGTCTCTATGGCCAGGAGATCGTCGTAGCGGGCCGGAGCCTTGTAGCGCACCTGGACCTCCACCACCGGGAGGATGAGCCCCCTCCCTTCTTCGATCTGACGATAGGTAAGGCCCGCAGACCGGAGGAGCTCTGTGCGACCGATCTCAAAGAGGCGAAGATAATTCCCGTAGTACATCACGCCCCCGCAATCCGTATCCCCGTAAATAACCCGATACCATACCCGCATCCCCCTCCTCCAGCTCCTTAAAATTCTTTCCCTTAAATCCTCCAAGAGACTTCTGTGAGAGGAACTTACCCAGAGACTCCTCCAGAGAAAAGGGCCGTAGCCCTTGAAGGAAGGAAGAAGTTTCATTAAAGTGGCAAAATACCTGTGGCTCTAAGCAAGGCCGGAGGAGGTCCCCAAAAGTGAGCGAGACCAGCACCAAAAAAAGATCTCCAAAAAAGAAGAAGGTTCCTCAATGGGCCAAGCTTTTTCCGGATTTCATCATCGAACGCGATCCAGAAAAGTGCATTAAATGCCGCATTTGTGTCAAGGAGTGTTCCTACGGGGCCCACATCTGGGACGCCAAGAAAAAGGAGCTTTCCGAGGACCCTACCAAGTGCGTGGGGTGTCACCGTTGCGAGGCCATGTGTCCCACGCGGGCCATCGTTATCCGGCGCAACCCTTCGGATTTCCGGGAGCATGCCGTTTGGACCCCCTGGCACATCAAAAATGTTTACAAGCAAGCCGACCAGGGAGGGGTGCTCCTGGCCTCCACCGGATGCGCCAAGCCGGTGCGCACCTATTTCGACCACTTGGTACTCGACGCCTGCCAGGTGACCAACCCCCCCATCGACCCCTTGCGCGAGCCCATGGAGCTACGCACTTATCTCGGGCCGCGACCGGATGCCTTGGAAGTGGAGATGCGCAAGGGAAAGTTCCGCCTCAAGAGGCCCCTTCCCCGGCAGATAAAGCTGGAAGTGCCCATCATGTTTGCGGCCATGAGCTACGGGGCCATAAGTCTCCATGTGCATCAGGGGCTGGCCCGGGCGGCCCGCGACCTGGGCACCCTCTACAACACCGGGGAGGGCGGCCTCCACGCCTCCCTTTACGAGTACGGTTCGAATACCATCGTGCAGTGTGCCTCCGGGCGCTTCGGCCTCCATGTGGACTATCTCAACGCGGGGGTGGCCATCGAGATCAAGATCGGTCAGGGGGCCAAGCCCGGAATCGGGGGGCATCTCCCCGGAGAGAAGGTCAGGAGGAGATCTCCAAGACCCGGATGATACCCGTGGGCTCAGACGCCCTCTCCCCGGCCCCGCACCACGACATCTATTCCATCGAGGACCTCCGGGGGCTCATCTTCGCCCTCAAGGAGGCCACGGAATATAAGAAGCTGGTCTTCGTAAAGATCGCCGCAGTGCACAATGTGGCGGCCATCGCCTCGGGTATCGTGCGGGCTGGAGCCGACGCCGTGGTGCTGGACGGCCTCAAAGGAGGCACTGGGGCCGCCCCTACCATGTTCCGGGACAACATTGGCATCCCTATCGAACTGGCCGTAGCGGCAGTGGATGAGCGCCTAAGGGCCGAAGGGATCCGCAACTGGGCCTCGATCATCGCCTCTGGGGGCATCCGTAATAGTGCCGACGTAATCAAGCTCATCGCCCTGGGGGCCGACGCCGTCTATATCGGCACCCCGGCCCTCATCGCCTGCGGCTGTACCATGTGCCAGCACTGCTTCACCGGAAAGTGTCCCTGGGGTATCGCCACCAATGACCCCAAGCTCATCAAGCGTCTTCCTCCAGAGGTGGCCTATGAAAAGATCTACAACCTAGTCCACGGCTGGGCCCACGAGATGAAGGAGATGCTGGGGGCCATGGGGATCAACGCCATTGAGAGCCTGCGGGGTAATCGGGATAAGCTTCGGGCTGTAGGGCTTACGGAAACGGAGATGCAGATCCTCGGGGTAAAACACGCAGGCCTCTGAAAGGGGGTTTTTCTCAAATCCTAGGAGGCAAAGGAGCAGAGAGTATGGACCTTTGGACAGGGCTGACCAAGGACATCTCAGGCTGCGGGCTTTCGGGGATCATTCACCGCAAGGGAGAACTCATTTCCGGGGAGGTGATCATCAAATCCATCTGCTCGCAGGAAGAGCGGGGAAACGGTCTGGGGGCCGGCTTTGCGGCCTACGGCATCTACCCGGACTTTGCGGACCACTACGCCCTTCATGTGATGGCTAACCACCGTAAGGCCCTGGAAGAGGTGGAGGAACTTCTCGCTCACCGCACCTATCTCGCCCATGAAGAGCCCCTCCCCACCCGGCGCACCCCGGGGATCGAAGATCCCCCCCTTTTTAAGCGTTACTTTGTAAAACCCAAGTATGAAGGGGAGGTGCGGGATTCTTGTGCCCCGGAGGACGAAGACGATTACATGGTCTCCCTGGTGATGGAGATCAATACCGGTATTGAAGGGGCCTATGTCATCTCTTCGGGAAAGAACATGGGGGCCTTTAAGGGGGTGGGCTTTCCCGGACAGATCGCGGAGTTCTTCCGCATCGAGGAATATCGGGCCTGTATCTGGACGGCCCACACCCGTTTTCCCACCAACACCCCGGGCTGGTGGGGTGGGGCCCATCCCTTCACTATCCTGGACTGGTCCATCGTGCACAACGGGGAGATCTCCAGCTACGGTACCAACCGGCGCTATTTGGAGATGTTCGGCTATCACTGTACCCTCCTTACGGACACGGAGGTGGTGGCCTATCTTTTGGACCTCCTTATCCGGCGCCATCGGTTGCCCATCGAGGTGGCCTGTATGGCCCTGGCTCCACCTTTTTGGGAGGAGATCGACCGCATGCCCGAGGAGGAGCAAGAGCTGGCCCGAGCGGTGCGGGTGGTCTACGGGGCAGCCATGCTGAACGGCCCGTTTGCCATACTTTTCGCCTACAACGGCGGCCTGGTGGGGCTCACGCCTGGCTCAAGCTCTACGATCACCGGCTCCCCAGCCTTAGGGGCCCAAACCTCATCCGGGTCGGGACAGATGGCCCGAATGGCCGCCTCCTCACTGGCCATATAGACCAGGTCTCCCTTTTTTGCGGCCACCAGTGGTCGGAGCTTTACCCGGTCGTTGAGCCCCACC
>QOAM01000037.1 GCA_003978075.1 Thermodesulfatator sp.
AATGGGTTCGGGGAATTTGTTCGTAAATTCGTAGGAATTTTAACAATATAGGGTTGGAGGGGAGGGGTTTATTCGTAGCGTTTTTTAAGGGGTAGAAGTTCCGAAAGGCTTGATATCGCTAGGCTAGAAAGCCATATACCCTGCCTTCTCTCCTCTATATACGAAAAGTAGATAAGTAGATCTACTATAGTTGTTTATATAGACAATGGAGAGGGGAGAGAGAGCAACTCCTTCCTCCCGTGGAGTTATACCGTAGCTACCGAAAGGACAACCGTATCCTATACTGTATCCGGCGCACCTTTGAGAAATGGCCCCGCCCCCAAAACCCTTGATAATCAAAGCGCCCCCGGGAGGACTCGAACCTCCGACACCGGGATTAGGAATCCCGTGCTCTATCCTCCTGAGCTACGGGGGCAAAGGCTTAAAAATTACTGTCTTCTAAGAGCTTACCAGGATCAACCCTTGGTTTCAAGAACATCCAAATCGGGTCAAAATAACTCAATTGTGATCAATCTTGCTTATGCCCACGGTCTGCGTCAGCAAATCTTGAGTTTACCAATTGAATGGTAACCACCAAATAATGGACACCAAGGAGGAAAATTTTTTGACAATATAGCCAATTGGCTATATAAAAAGACGGAAACTCTTAGGAGGAGAAAAGGAATGGTCTGGAGGAAAAAAATCAAGAGGTTTAAGGCCCTAGGAGACGGAACGCGGCTCAAGTTGCTGGCTTTGCTTGAGGTGCGGTCCTGTTGTGTATGTGAACTGGCGGCGGCCCTGGACCTTTCTCAACCCACCATTACCCGGCACCTTCAGAAGTTGACCGAAGCGGGCTTTCTTGCCTACGAAAGAAAAGGCTTTTTCCAGATCTATCGTCTGGCCCCGGAGGATGAAGAGGCCCAGAGCCTCCTCTTTCTGGCTCTAGCGGGGCTGGAGGAAGATCCCGAGATCCGCTCCCTGAAGAAAAAGCTGACCCACCTTGAGGCCGGCCCACCCTGGCTGAAAGGCCCGGAAGAGGTCCGCCCATGAACTGGCGGTGCGAAGTCTTCTGGATTTTACTTTTTTCCGGCCCGAGATCCTTTCCGGGGCCCAGGAGGTCCTTCTTCTCACCAGTGGTAGGCTCGGGAGCACGTCATCTTCTGCCTCATCCCGGCCTTTTTCATCGCCGGGGCCATCAGCGTTTTCGTCTCCAAAGAATCGGTCATGCGCTATTTCGGCCCCCGGGCTCCGAAGCCCGTAGCCTACGAGGTAGCCTCGGTCTCCGGGACCATCCTCGCCGTCTGTTCCTGCACGGTGCTTCCCCTTTTTGCCGGAATTTACCTTAACGGGGCGGGCCTGGGACCGGCCACCACCTTTCTCTATTCCGGCCCGGCCATAAACATCCTGGCCATCGTACTCACCGCCCGGGTGCTCGGGGTCTCTCTGGGGCTGGCCCGGGCCGTCGGGGCCATCGGGACGAGCATCCTGATCGGTCTTCTCCTGGCCCTTTTCTTTCGACATGAGAAAAGGGCGCGACTTGCGGAATTTGCCGCCGAAGAAGTACTCGAAGGCCGACCGCTCTGGCAGACGGTCCTTTTCATGGCCACGCTGGTAGCCATCCTGGTTTTTTCGCCACCTGGGGGCACGGGACCGGCCCCTGGGCCCGCATCTACGCCCTCAAATGGAAACTGGTGGCGGCCTCCGCCGCAGCCCTTCTTGTTGAACTTTTACTTCTTTTCTGGCGCGGGGCTTTTTTAGCTCCTTTTGACCGTGGCCTCTGCGGATGGTTCTACGGCTACGCCTTCGGGGGTTAGAGAAGATGCCAGGGAATAAGTTTTATTCCTCCGGGAAGGGTTTCCGCAGAGGTTCCGGCATGCACCAGATAGAGTTCCACCGGATCCGGGAGGAGGTCTTTTATGGCCAGGAGGTTTTCGGCCTCTCGGAGTCCGGGCCGGGTGGTGAGTTTGACCTCAAAGGCATGAAATCGTCTCCCCACCCGGAGGAGAAAATCCACCTCTATTTCTTTTCCATAGGGTCTGCGGAAGAAATAAAGCTCACCGGAAAGGAGGACTGCGGCCTGGCGCAGATGTTGAAAAACGAAGTTCTCGAAGAGCCGTCCCCGAAACCCTTCGGAAAGGTCTTCCGGAGAGAGATAGCCCGCCAGGGTGCAGGCCAGACCGGTATCAAAGAAGTAAAGTTTGGGGCGCTTGGCAAGACGCTTGCTCAGACTGGTGTGATAGGGGCGAAGGCGGAAGACCAGACCGGAGGTCTCAAGGAGATTGAGATAGCGGGAGGCCGTGGGTTGAGAGAGTCCGGCGTCTCGGGCCGCCTCGCTCACATTGAGGAGGGAGGCCGTCCGGGCGGCCAGGGCCTCCAGGAAGCGATGGAAATCGGCCAAATCCGCCACCTGGGAGAGGTCCCGGAGGTCCCGTTCCAGATAGGTAGCCACGTATCCTCGCCACCAGAGGCGGGCCTCTTCGGGCGAGGAGAGAAAGGCTGCCGGCGGAGTGAGTCCCCGAAAGAGAAGGTCTTCCAGGGTCGATTCCGGCGGGGAGGCCTCGATGAGTCTTCCTTCCCGGATGAGGGTAAGAATCCCGGAAGGCCTTTCCAGAAACTCGGAAAGCGAGAAGGGGCCCAGCTCCAGGTAGACGGCCCTTCCGGCCAGGGTCTCGGAGACGTTTTTCATGAGAAGAAGGTTGGCCGACCCGGAGAGGACCAGGCGCCGGCTGCGGTCCTCGTCCACGGCCTGCTTTACGTAAAGGAGAAGTTCCGGGGCCCGCTGGATTTCGTCAAGTACCAAGCGGGGCTCCCGGAAAACGATCTCCCGGGCCCTCCGGCGAAGGAGGATCAGGGTGTCCGGGTCGTCCAGGGAAAGATAGGGCCAGTCCCGGAAGGGTGGTTCCTCCCGCAGAAGGGTGCTTTTCCCCACCTGCCGCGGGCCGGTAAGGACCACCACTGGCGAGAAGGAAAGGGCCTGCCGCAAAAGTTCAGCCAAGAAACGGGGACGGTATGACAAATTATTCATGGCTTGAATGAAATTTAATCACGAGAGGAAAAATTTGTAAAGGAGGGGAGGGAAATGGCCAAGGAGATATAAGGTGCTCGGGCCGGGTTGTCCCAAGTGTGGTACCTTTTACGATAATGTGATTCTGGCCCTAGACGAACTGGGGCTAGAGGCCACGGTGGAGTGGGAAGAATTGCCGCCCAGGCTGGTGGTTGACGGAAAGGTGGTCTCTCAGGGAGGGTACTTTCCGTAGAGGAGATCAAATCTCAAGCCGGAGGGTTTGACATGCAAAAGGTGGTCATCTTTGCTTTTCGAGGGGATCCCATGTGTTTTATCCATGTGCTCCTCAACGCCCTGGACCTGGCCGAACAGGGAATGGAAGGGAAGATCGTCCTTGAAGGAGAAGCCACCAAACTTCTTCCAGAACTCTTGAAGCCCCAGAGTTTCCTTCATCCCCTCTGGCAGGAGGCCCGTCAAAAGGGCCTGGTGGAGGGAGTGTGTCTGGCCTGCTCCACCAAGATGGGTACCCGGGAGCTGGCCGAAAAGGAGGGCCTTCCCCTCCTAAACGAGATGAAGGGCCACCCCTCCATGGGGCGCTTTATGGCGGAGGGCTATCAAGTACTCATCCTGTAAGCACTCCCCCAAGGCTTCCAGAGCGGGACCTGATCCCGACCCCCACAAACTATTTAATTGAGGAGTCTCACGGTGAGGCGTCTTAAGGTGGTGTTTTTCATCCTGATTTTGGCGGCCCCTCCGGTAAGGGCCGGGGAGGGGCTTACCCTTTCCGAGGCCCGGCACCTGGCCCTCAGGGCCAACCCGGAGATCCTGGCCCGGGGGCACGAGGTCTCTGCGGCCCGGGCCGCCCGCCGGGCGGAGTGGGGAAAACTCCTCCCGCAGGTGGACCTTCTGGCCTCCTACCGCCGCCTGAGCGACCCCCAGGCCGTGGTCCCCATCAAGGGGCCCGGACGATTTCCCGCCTTCAGTCGCGACCTTTATGATTTTACCTTCACCCTGAGCCTTCCCCTTTATGAGGGCGGGCGTCTCCGTCGCCGGGTGCGCATTGCCGAGCTGGAGACCGCCTTCCGGGAAAGCCTCCGTCGCCAGACGGCCCTTGACCTTCTGGCCAATGTGGAGGAGACCTTCTACCTGGGGCTCTATCTTAAGGACCTCATTTCCGCCCAGGAGAAGACCCTTGAGGCCCTGCGGAGGCTTTACCGGGAGACCCGGCTCAAGGAACGCCTGGGGCGGGTGCCGCCACTGGATCGCCTGCGCATCGAGGCCCAACTCAAGGCCGAGGAGGCCGCCCTTTCCGTGCTTCTGGGCCGGCCCCCGGCCACGGACTTTGACCTTTCCGGGGCTCTCCCCGCACCCGAGGGAGGCCTTCCGGAGCCGGACTGGGAGGAAATCCTCTCCTGTCGGCCGGATCTTGCCGCGGCCCGGGCGGCGCTTTCCCGGGCCAGGGAAGAGGTGCGCCTGGTCCGGGGGGAACACCTCCCTTCTTTCGAGATCTTTTCCGACTACGGGAGGCGGGCCGGGGCAGGCCTTAACGATAACGAGGAGATCTGGGAAGCGGGGCTGCGCTTTCGCCTCAATCTCTTCAGCGGAGGCACTATTTCTGCCCAGGTGGCCGAGGCCCGGGCCCGGGAGCTTGCGGCCCGGGAGCGTCTGCGGGCCGCAGAACTTTCCGCCCGCCGGGAGGTGGCCGCGGCCCTGAGTCTCCTCTCCCAGAGCCTTGCGGAAATCGAGCACTATCGGGCGACGCTGGCCAGCGCCCGGGAGGCCTTTCGGGTGGAAAGCCTCCGGTATCGCACCGGGGCCGGTACGGTCACAGACATGCTTCTGGCGCAGGCCTCCTGGTTTCGGGCCGAGGCCGACCTGCGCTGGTTCTGGCCCTGTTTGCGGCCGGAGGGGTGAGGCTCATCAAAAGGCGCCGGGAGGCCCTGCGCCGGCTTCCCCCGCCACGGACCGCACCCCTTCCTCTCACCGTGGCCCAGGTCCGGGTGGGGTCCCTTGAGGTCACGGAGCATTATCTGGGCCTGATCCGCCCCCTCCTTTCCGCCCGGCTGTCTTCCCGTCTTTCGGGCTACCTCCTCGAGGTGCGGAAGTACGAGGGGGACCCGGTGAAAAAGGGCGAGGTGCTGGCCCGCATCGACGATCACGAACTGCGGGCCCGTATTGAAGGCCTCGAAACAGGTGGCCGCGGCGGAGGCCACATACCTGGCCCGCAAACACACCTTCGAGCGCGACCGGGTGCTTTACGAAAACAGGGCCATTTCCCGGGAGGCCTTTGAGAATTCGGAGGCCGCTTTTAAAAGGGCCGAGGCTACCTTGCGCACCCTTCAGGCCGAACTTTCCTCGGCCCGCAGGGATCTGGCCTACGCCGTGATCCGGGCCCCTTTCTCCGGGGTGGTCACCCGCAGGTTCCGGGACCCCGGGGATCTGGTAACTCTGGGAACGCCCATCCTGGAGGTGGAGGCCCTGGAGAAGGGTTATCGGATCTTTGTCTCCGTGCCCCAGGCGCGGGCCGCGGAGATCCGAGCCGGGGCCCGGGCCTATCTCCGAGAGGGGGAGCGCCGGATGGTGGCCAGGGTCTTTCGGGTGCATCCGGCGGTGGGGGCCGGGGGAGCTGGCCACGGTGGAAATCCGGGTGGCGAAACGGCCCTTCGGGCTTCCCTCCGGGGCCCGGGTGGGGGTGGACCTGGTGATCCGAGAGATTCCCCGGGCCGCGGTGGTGCCCCTGAAGAGTCTCCTGGAAAACGTGGATCGGGCCTACGTCTTCCGGCTCCGGCCGGAGAAGGGAGAGCTCGCCCGGGTGGAGGTGGTCCCGGTGAGGGTCCTGGGGCGCTCCGGGGAGGAGGTGGCCGTCTCCGGGGAGCTTTCCGCCGGAGACCTGGTGGCCGTGGCCGAGGAATCCACCCTCCTCCGCCTTCACCCCGGAGAGCTGGTGAGGATGGTCCGCCATGACCTTCGTTGAGCGGTATCTGCGCAATCCCTATCTGGTGACCCCCTTTCTCCTGCTGGGAGTCATTCTGGGATTTCTGAGTTTCCGGAAGCTCCCCCTGAACCTCTTTCCGGACGTGAACTATCCGCGCCTCGCCGTGGTCCTGGTCTGGCCCGGGGCCTCGGCCGAGGACATGGCGGACAAGGTGGCCCGGCCGGTGGAAAAGGAACTCTCCACCCTGGACCTGGTGCGCAAGGTGGAGTCCTCCTCCCGGGACGAGGTGGCCGCGGTCTCCGTGGAATTCGACTATAAGAAGGGGCTGGACTCTGCGGAGGTGGACGTCCAGGCCGCGCTTAACCGCATCTGGGCCTCCCTTCCCCGGGGGCTCCTTCCCCCGCGGATCTTTCGGGTGAGCGACGCCACGGTGCCGGCGGTGACCCTGGCCGTTTCTCCCAAACCGGGGAGCCATCTCGACCTGGCCAAGGTGCGCCAGATCGCGGACAACGAGCTGCGCGAGGCCCTCCTGCGCATTCCGGAGATCGCCCAGGCCGAGGTCTTCGGGGGTTATTTCCCGGAGGTGCGGATCGAGGTGGACCGCGACCGCCTCAAACGCTACGGTCTCACCCTGGCCCAGGTCCTCTCCGCGGTCTACGCCCAGAACCGTAACCTCCCCGCCGGGGTCATCTACCGCACCCGGGACCAGATCCTCATCAAGGTGGCCGGCGAGCGCCTGGAAAAACGCCGGCTCGAGGACCTGGTGGTGGCCGAAAGGGGCGGGGCGGAGATCCACCTCCGGGACGTGGCCCGGGTGCGCACTCTCCATCTCCGGGACCAACGAGATCTGGCTGGCGGACTTCGCCGGGACCTTCACCACGGTGATCGTCCTCATCCCCATCATGTTCATCGGAGGTTACGTGCAGCGGGTCCTGCGCCAGTTGACCGTGGTCTTAACCCTGGCCCTTCTGGCCTCCTACGTGGTCTCCACCACGGTGATCCCCCTCCTTTCCCAGTATCTCCTGAAACGGGCCGGGGAGTTCAACCTCCTTGAAAGAGTGATCTCACGCCTAAACCACCTTTTCCTTAACCCCCTTCAGGATTTCTTTGTGGGGCTTTTCCATACGGCCTCCCGCACCCCGCGGGTGCTCTGGATACCCCCGGCCATAATCCTTCTCCTGATTTCCGTGCGGGTGGTCATGCCCCTTGCCGGCCGGGACCTTATGCCTCCCATGGATACGGGAATCATTAAGATCTCTTTTGAGACCCAACCCAATCTCTCCCTCAATCAGGTGGAGGCCATCGTAAGTCGCATGGAGGGGATCATCCGGAAAACCCCGGGCTATATCCGTATGGCCACCATGGTGGGAAGCGAGCCCGGGGTGATCAGCTTCGGGGCCGAACGCACCCCCCAGCAGGGGCTCATGACCGTGCACTTCGTGGACCGTTTCCACCGTCGGGAGACCATTTGGGAGATCGAGGAACACTTGCGCCGGGAGTTTTCCCGGATTCCCGGTCTCAAGTACGTTCACGTCTACGACTTTGGGGCCACCCCCTTCTCTTCCATTGCCGCCCCGGTGGACGTGATGATCAGCGGGCCGGATGCCCGGGTGCTCGATCGTCTGGCCGGGGAGGTCAAGGCCCGGTTGCTTAAGGTGCGGGGGCTTACCACGGTCTCCCGCAGCTGGGACCTCGAAAAGCGCGAGGTCTGGGTGATTCTGGACCTCGAACGCCTGAAGCACTACGGGCTCACCCCTCTTGCGGTCTCCGAGGCCCTGCGGGCGGCCTTTTCCGGGGCCGTGGCCGGTATCCTGCGTGTCCCCGGGGAGGACGGCTACACCCTGCGGGTGCGCTCTAGTTCCCACCTTCCGGTCCTTCCTCACCCCGGTGACCATCATGGTGGCCATTCCCCTTTCGCTCATCGGGGCCACCTGGGCGCTCCTCATCACGGGCAAGCACTTTTGCATGCCGGCCATGATGGGGATGATTTTTCTGGCGGGGATCGTGGTCAACAACTCCATCATTCTTATTGACTTCATTGAAAAGGCCCGGGCCGCGGGAAAGGACCGGCTTTCCGCCATCGAGGAGGCCATCCGGGTGCGCACCCGGCCCATCCTCATGACCGCCGCAGGGACCATCACCGGAATGCTTCCCATCGCCGCGGAAAGGGCCCTAGGGCTGGAGAGGCTCTCGCCGCTGGCGGTGGTGGCCATCGGGGGGCTTTTCGTCTCCACCCTCTCTTCTACGTGCCCCTCTTCTACACCCTGCTCGAGGATCTGCGAAATAGGCTACTAAAAAAGAACCTTGTTAAGTAATCTGGATTTCCCTCGGAGAAGACCTCCCCTTTGGCTGGGCATGTTATTTAAATCGAGTTGGAGTAGTTCGAGCTCTTGACAAAATCTGAGTTTATGGATTAAACTTCTCTCCAAATTATTGGGGGACCAGGAATGAAGATCACGCAGGCCGAGGATTACGGGATCCGCTGTGTGCTTTATCTCTCCCGTCATCCGGATAAGGTCGTCCCCCGCTGGAAGGTGGCCCGGGCCATGAGTATCCCGGAGCCCTTTCTGGCTAAGATTACGCAAGACCTGGCCCGGGCGGGTATCGTCATCATTAGTCGGGGACGTCGTGGAGGTTATCGTCTGGCTGTTCCCCCGGAGGAGCTCACCCTTCTGCGGGTCTTAGAGGCCGTAAGCGGAGAGATCTTCCTGAGCCATTGCGTCCTAGCCCCGGAAAATTGCAAACGCTCCCCCCTCTGCCCGGTCCACCAGGTCTGGAAGGAGCTCCGGGATCTCCTCCGTCAAAAGCTGAATCAGATCACCTTCGCCGAGCTGGTAAAGCGTGAAAGCTGTCTCCTTGACAATCGGCGCAGCCGTCACCCAAAATAGTAACTATCAGAGATAAATGAGGGCTAAGGTGAAAGCCTTTAGAGGAAAGGACTTAGCCCAAGGCATCCTTTAGAATCCTCAAAGGGGGTGAAAACCATGAAGGGCTGAAAAGAGATCTCAAATTTTTATGTTGAAAGTTTATCTCTTAGATTGACTTTAGACATTAAATTTAGACACGGGAGGTGACAAAAATGGATGTGGTCTGGGCTTCAAGGCTACAATTCGGAGCTGCGGCTTTTTTTCACTTCCTTTTCGTTCCTTTAACCTTAGGGCTTTCTCTTTTGACCGCCATCTACGAGACCCTCTACCTGAAAAGTGGGGACGAGGACTACAAGCGCGCCGCCAAATTCTGGGGAAAGCTCTTTCTCATCAACTTTGCCTTAGGGGTAGTGACCGGGATCACCCTGGAATTCCAGTTCGGAACCAACTGGCGTTATTACTCCGAATATGTAGGAGATATCTTCGGATCACTCCTGGCCATTGAGGCTACCCTGGCCTTCTTTCTGGAATCCACTTTTATCGCCGTCTGGGCCTTTGGCTGGAACCGGATCCCCCCAAAGTTGCACTGTCTGGCCATCTGGCTCACGGCTATTGCCTCCAACATCTCCGCCCTCTGGATCCTCATCGCCAACGGCTGGATGCAGCACCCTGTGGGTTATGTGCTGCGGAACGGTCGGGCCGAGCTCCAGAGCTTTGCCGCGGTCGTCTTCAACAAGTTCGCCTGGCTGGAGTTCCTGCACACGGTGCCCGCGGCCTACATCCTTTCGGGGATCTTCGTGCTGGGAATCTCGGCCTGGCACCTGAAGTACCGCCGAGAGGTGGCCTTTTTTAAAAAGAGCTTCCGGGTGGCGGCTCTCTGGACCCTGATCTTCAGCCTCTTCGTGCTGGTGGAAGGACACCTGCACGGCACGGAGGTGGCCCACACCCAGCCCACCAAGCTCGCGGCCATGGAGGCCCTCTGGGAGACCCAGAAAGGGGCACCCTGGACCATCTTCGCCATCCCGGATCCGGCCCACGAGCGCAATGTGGTGGAGATCAAGATCCCCAAACTCTTAAGTCTCCTGGCCTTTCACTCTACCGGGGCCGAAGTGAAGGGGCTCAAGGCCTTTGCCCCGGAGGAGCGCCCCCCGGTGGGCCTTACCTTCTGGAGCTTTCGTATCATGGTCCTCCTGGGCCTCTGGTTCGTGCTTCTTGCCCTCTGGGCCTTTAAGGAACGGGAACAGCCCGAGGCCTCGCCCTGGCTCCTGCGGGCCCTCATCTGGTCCATCCCCCTTCCTTACCTTGCTATAGAAGCCGGCTGGATGGTGGCCGAGGTGGGACGGCAGCCCTGGATCGTTTACGGGATGATGAAGACCGCACAGGCGGTCTCGCCCATTTCTCCCCTGCAGGTGGGGGCGACGCTGGCGGCCTTCCTGGTCTTTTACACCGTGCTTGGTGTGATCGACTTCTGGTTGCTGGCCCATTATGCCCGCAAGGGGCCGGAGCCGGTGTCTGCTTAAATTTCCGAAAAGGAGGGATGAGCCATGGAACACAATGTCTTCCAAGTTATATGGTTTGTGCTCTGGGGAGTACTCTGGGCGGTCTATTTTGTCCTGGACGGGTTCGATCTCGGGGCAGGGATCCTCTCCTTCTGCGTGGCCAAAGACGAGACCGAACGCCGGGCCATTTATCAGGCCATCGGCCCCTTCTGGGACGGCAACGAGGTCTGGCTGATCACTGCTGGCGGGGCCACCTTCGCCGCCTTTCCCAAGACCTATGCCGTGATGTTTAGCGGGCTCTACACCGCTCTTTTTCTCCTGCTCTTTTCCCTAATTGTCCGGGGCGTGGCCATCGAATTTCGGGAGAAGGTGTCTGGAGAGGGCTGGCGCCGCTTCTGGGACTTCCTCTTCTGGGTCTCCTCCATGGTGGCCACCCTCATCCTGGGTGTGGCCTTCGGTAACATCTTTCTGGGGCTTCCCATCGACGCCCAGGGATTGTTTCACGGAACCTTCTTCTCGCTCCTCCATCCTTACGCCCTGCTGGTGGGGGCCTTCTTCATCCTGGCCTTCTCCGTCCACGGGGCCTGCTGGCTGTCCTTTCGCGTGGACGACGAATTTCCGGAGCTCAAGGCCCGCCTCCTGAGGGACGCCAAGATCCTCTGGGTCTGGGAAGCCGTGGTAGCGGTGGCGGTGCTCCTCTTCTCCCTGAAACTCACCCCCCTGTGGGGCAACTACCTCAAGGCCCCGGTGCTGGTGATCTTTCCCTTGGTGGCGGTGGTGGGGTTGCTTTTCGTGCCCTACTTCCTCAACGAGGACCGTCCTCTGGCGGCCTTCTTCTCCTCCGGGGCAGCCATCTTGGGGGTCACCGCCTGGGGAGTAGCCGGGCTCTTTCCCAACCTCTTCCCCTCCCGTCTCAACCCTGCCTGGTCACTGACCATCTACAACAGTTCTTCCAGCCCTCTCACCCTGAAGATCATGACCGTGGTGGCCCTCATCTTCGTGCCCATCGTCCTGCTCTACACCCTCTGGGCCTACCGGACCTTCTCCTACCGCCTTAGCCGAAAGGAGCTGCTTTACGGCGAGGGCTATTGAGGAATTCCTCTCGGGGCGCCCTTGACAAGAGGGGCGCCCCTTTGCTAAGGTTTTTCTAAGAGCAGGGTTCTCTTTTCCCCTCCGGGGTATCCAAAAAATTCCCAGAAGACGGAGAGACTCATGTCGCAAGAGGTTTTACCCAGAGAGGAGGTTTTTACCCAAGAAATCGAGGTCTTGGAGCTTTCCGAGCTGCGGCGGAGGCCCATTAGCGAGTTGGCAGAGCTGGCCCTGGCCTACGGGGTGGAAAACGCCGGAGAGCTACGCAAGCAGGAGCTGGTCTCGGCCATCGTCCGGGCCCATTTGGAAAAGGGGGGCGAGGTCCGGGCCGAAGGGGTCCTGGAGGTCCTGCCGGAGGGCTTCGGCTTTCTGCGTTTCCCGGACTACAGCTATCTCCCCGGCCCGGAAGACATCTATGTCTCTCCCTCCCAGATACGCCGTTTCGGCCTGCGCACCGGGGATACCATCACGGGGTTCATCCGTCCGCCCAAGGAAGGAGAGAAATACTTTGCTCTCCTCAAGATCGAGCGGATCAATTTTCAAAGTCCGGAGAAGGCCCGTCTACGGATTCCCTTTGACCAGCTTACCCCCATCTATCCCAACCAATGGCTGCGGCTGGAGACCGATCCGGACAACCTTTCCACCCGTATTGTGGACCTCTTCTGCCCCATCGGGAAGGGTCAGCGGGGGCTGATTGTGGCCCCCCCACGCACGGGAAAGACCATGCTCCTTCAGAACATCGCCAACGGCATCGCCCGCAATTACCCGGAGGTTTATCTTATCATCCTTCTCATCGACGAACGACCGGAGGAAGTGACCGACATGGAAAGGAACGTGCCGGCAGCGGAGGTCATCAGCTCCACCTTCGACGAGCCCCCCCAGCGGCACACCCAGGTGGCGGAGATCGTGGTAGAGCGGGCCAAGCGGCTGGTGGAATACGGCTACGATGTGGTCATCCTGCTCGACAGCCTCACCCGCCTGGCCCGGGCCTACAATACGGTGGTGCCCTCCTCGGGAAAACTCCTTTCCGGGGGCATCGATGCCCACGCCCTGCACAAGCCCAAGCGCTTTTTCGGGGCAGCCCGCAACATCGAGGAGGGAGGGAGTCTCACCATCATTGCCACCTGCCTCATCGATACCGGGAGCCGCATGGACGAGGTCATCTTTGAAGAGTTTAAGGGCACCGGCAACCTGGAGATCCACCTCGACCGGCGCCTGGCTGATCGGCGGGTCTGGCCAGCCATCAACATCCATCTCAGCGGCACCCGCAAGGAAGAACTCCTCCTCCCGCCGGAGATCCTCCACCGGGTCTGGCTCCTGCGCAAGGTGCTCTCCCCCCTCAACCCCGTGGACTGCATGGAATTCCTGCTAGACAAAATGAAAGACACCCGGAGCAACGCCGAGTTTCTGGCCTCCATGAATCAGTAAAGTCTTCCTTGAAAAGGCCCCGAAGAAGGATTTAAATTGCTTTAAAGAGAGGAGGTGGTGGAGATGAAAAAGGGGATCCATCCTAAGTACTATCCGGAGGCCGTGGTGCGTTGCGCCTGCGGCAACGAATTTACCGTGGGGGCCACTAAGCCGGAGATCCGGGTGGAGGTCTGCTCCAAGTGTCACCCCTTTTTCACCGGGGAGCAGCGTTTTGTGGACACGGAAGGAAGAGTGGAAAAGTTTATGAAAAAATATGCCGAATTTTATAAAAAACAATCCTCGTAAGCCATGGCTCTGGCGGAACTTTATCTTTCCCGGCTGGCCGAGGTAGAGCGGCGCTACGAGGAGCTTTCGCGCCGCCTTTCCGAGCCTGAGGCCCTGGCGGATCGGAAGCGCTATGCGGCCTTGGCCCGCGAGCACGCGGAGTTGGAGCGTATCGTGGAGGTCTATCGGGAATACCGGCGGGTCCTCCGGGAAATAGAAGAGAACAAGGAGCTCTTGGAGGAGGGGGATGAGGAGTTGCGGGAGCTGGCCCGGGAGGAGCTAAAAGAGTTGGAAGGGCGGGCCGAGGCCCTGGAAAAGGAGATCCCTTTTCTCCTTCTGCCCCGGGATCCCCACGACGAGAGGGATGTCATCTTGGAGATTCGGGCCGGGGCCGGAGGGGAAGAGGCTGCGCTTTTTGCCGCGGATCTCCTGCGCATGTACGCCCGCTATGCGGAGCGGAAGGGCTGGCGTTTGGAGGTCCTCTCGGCAAACGAGACCGGATTAGGAGGCTTTAAGGAGGTTATCGCTCGGGTAGAGGGCAAGGGGGCTTACAGCCGGCTGAAGTATGAAAGCGGGGTCCACCGGGTGCAACGCATCCCGGTCACGGAATCCGGAGGGCGGATCCACACCTCTACGGTTACCGTGGCCGTGTTGCCGGAGGCCGACGAGGTGGAGGTGGAGATTCGGCCGGAGGAATTGCGGGTGGAGACCATGCGGGCCTCGGGCCACGGAGGCCAGCATGTCAACCGCACGGAGAGCGCGGTGCGCATCACGCATCTGCCCACGGGGATCACCGTCTATTGCGCCAACGAACGCAGTCAACACCAGAACCGGGCCACGGCGCTCAAGATTCTGCGGGCTCGTCTTTACGAGAAGGCCCAGCGCGAACAGCAGGAGAGGATCCAGGCCGAGCGCCGCAGCCAGGTGGGCACCGGGGAACGCAGTGAACGCATTCGGACCTACAACTTTCCCCAAAATCGGGTCACGGATCATCGTATAGGTCTCACCCTTTACCGGCTAGAGGAAGTGCTCGACGGGGACCTCGACGAATTTATCGACGCCCTCATCACCCACTTCCGCACCGAGGCCCTCAAGCGGGAGGAAGAGACCCTCTTGCGGGAGGCCGCATGATCGAGAGCTACCGTTTTGGGGAGATGGTGGTCTCCGGGCGGGCCTATCGAAAAGATCTCAAGATCATTGAGGGACGAGTGGTGCCGAACTGGTGGAGAAAGGAGGGGCATCTCCTGCAGCCCGAGGATCTGGAAGAGGTCTGGGCTGCGCGTCCGGAGATCCTCGTAGTGGGGACCGGGGCCTCGGGGGTGATGCGGGTGGATCCCCGGGTAAGAGAGAAGGCCCAGAGCTTGGGCATCCAGCTAGAGGCCTACCCCACGGCCCGGGCCGCGGAAAGGTTCAATGAGCTCTTCTCTCAGGGGCGCCGCGTGGCCGGGGCCTTTCACCTCACCTGCTGAAGGGCCTCTCTCAGCTCCTTACCCGGACGAAAGATCACCCGGACCCCCCGCTTTCCACGCCGCACGCGGAATCTCCCCAGTCTCCCTAGATGCACCACCCCCTCTTTCCGTAGGCCCTCTTCCAACTCTTCCAAGAAAATCCGCAGAAAGAGGCGGGCCCTCCGGCGGGAGATCCCCAGCTCCTGAGAAAGAAGGCGGCTCAGGGCCTCAAGGCCTTCCGAGGTGCTTTTGGACAATTTGCGCGATCTCCGCAAGAGAGGCGGGTTTTTTTAAGACATGGATGGGCCCTCGTACGGATCGCCGCACCCGGGAAAGTTCCTCTTCCTCCACATATCCGGTCAGGATAATGAGCGGGGCCCTCTCTCGTACCAGGGACAAGATGTCGCAGGCCAGTCCGTCTGGAAGCTGACAGTCCGAGATCACCAGAGAAAAATCCCCGCGGTCGAGCAACTTCTGGGCTTCAGCCACCGTAGCTGCGGTGAGGATCTCGCTTTCCGGGTAGAGAAGGGCCAGGTAGTCCCGCAACTGCTCCCGAATGTCAGGCTCGTCTTCGATGAGGAGGATTTTGTGAGCCATGGGATGACATTATAATTAACGTACATTTCTAGGCAAGCCGGAGGTTAGAGGATGGGGCTTCCCCGGGAACTTTTGGAGCTTTTGGTCTGTCCCAAGTGCAAGGGGGATCTGCGGGAAAGGGAGAGCCCCCCGGGGCTTATCTGTGAGGCCTGCGGGCTCTTTTACGAGATCCGGGAGGGGATACCCGTGCTTCTGGTGGAGGAGGCCCGGCCGCTAGCGGAGGTGCTGAGGGATGAGTCACCCCCGCCGTCCTCCTGAGGCCCTCTACTTCGTAAGCGCCTTTGGGCGGGATGAGGCCCGGATTTTAGAGGCTATAGAAGCCCTAGCGGAGTTTTTAGGAGCGGTCACTTTTCGTTCGGAATGGCTGCCCTTTGACTACACCGACTATTACCTGGAGGAGTTTGGGGCCCCTCTGCGCAGGGCCTTCTTCTTCTTTGACCTCCGTCCCCAGGAGGACCTGGTGGAGGTCAAGCACCGGGCCTACGAGGTAGAAAAGGCCTTCTCTCACCAAGGGCGCCGCACGGTGAATCTCGACCCCGGCTACCTTCTCCTCCCTCGAGTGGTCCTTTCCACCTTTAAGGACTTCGCCCACCGGATCTACCTCGGCCGGGGGGTCTTTGCCGAGGTGACCCTCCTCTTCCGGGAGGGATCCTTTCGCCCCCTCCCCTGGACCTACCCTGACTACGCCGCCCCTGAGACCCTAGAGCTCTTCAACCGCCAGAGAGGGCTCTACAAGAGGCGCCTAAAAACCCTTCAGCCCTCAGAAACCTCCTCCTGAAATCTCCGCCAAAGCCGGGGATCTCTGGGGAACCAGATAACACAAGGTAAAGCCATCCGCACTATCTCCCTATCATCGTTAACCTCGGTCTCTTTCCTGGCTCTTTGCCTGCAACGAATCTGTATGGTCCGGAGATGAATAGAGTCCGAGGGTCCCAAGGTTCTAGGATGGCAATTTAAAAACTTTCCGATTACTCACCCCCGGGCTTATCTGTGAAGGAGTTGAGGGCTTAGGGTGACGCAGAAAAATACTTGCGGGTGCGGCGGATGATCTCTTTTTCAGTAAATAGCATCTCGTAGTCCGGAAGAGCAAGCTCTTGAGAGATTTCAGCCACCAGGCGCCGGCATTCCTCTTCCGAAGCCGCATGCACCATGGTGTAGAGGTTATAGGGCCAATCCGGGGCCGTGCGTCGCAGATAACAATGAGTTACCGCGGGATGTGCGGCCAAAGCCCGGCCCACCTTCTCTACCCGCTCCTCCGGGACCCGCCAGGCCACCATGACGTTTCCTGCGTAACCCGAAAGGTTGTGCCGAATAAGGGCAGCCACTCGCCTTATAACTTTTTTCTCCAAGAGCCTTTTTATGGCTGAAAGCACCTCTTCTTCAGAAATCCCCAATCGCTCGGCCAGGGCTAAGTAAGGTCTCTCCGTTAAGGGAAGCCCCTCGGAGAGGAGGTCCACCAAACGCTTTTCTAGATCGGTAAGCTCGACCATTTTTTTAGATCTTTCCCCAGAAGATCAAGAGGCCGAGGAGGATAAAGATCCCTCCAGAGACTATGCGCATAAGCCGCAAGGGCAGGGCCTCTCCCAGGAATTTTCCCGCTGCGGCCCCCAAGGCCGCGGCTAACACCAAGGCCAGGGCCGCCCCGGCAAAGACCGGCCAGAAACGTCCCTCGCGGGCGGCTAGAGCCAAAGTGGCCAGTTGGGTCTTGTCCCCCAGCTCGGCCAAAAAGACCGTGATCAAGGCGGTAAGAAAGGCTTGCATCATCCAAACTTCCCCTTGAGAAAGTCCTCGGTGCGAGGGTCCCGGGGGACGGTAAAGACCTCGGAAGTAGGGCCGAACTCCACGAGCTCTCCCAGATAGAAAAAGGCCGTGTAATCCGAAACCCGCCCAGCCTGGGCGATATTATGGGTCACGATCACGATGGTCACACTGCGCTTGAGTTCCACCACTAACTCCTCGATTTTGGCCGTGGACTTGGGGTCCAGGGCCGAGGTGGGTTCGTCCATGAGAAGGACCTCAGGTTTAACCGCAAGCGCCCGGGCAATGCAGAGCCGCTGTTGTTGTCCCCCGGAAAGGTAGGTTCCCCTTTTGTGCAAACTATCCTTGACTTCTTCCCACAAGGCAGCCTGGCGCAGGGCCTCCTCTACCAAACGGTCGGCTTCTTCCCGCGGAAGCCGTATTCCTAAAAGCTTGTAGCCTGCCAGCACATTATCATACACGGTCATGGTGGGGAAGGGGTTGGGCTTCTGGAAGACCATGCCCACCCTCCGCCGCACCAACACCGGATCGAGATCCAAGATATTTTCTCCCCGCAGGTAGATCTCGCCCTCCGCACGGGCCCCGGGAGAAAGCTCGTGCAGGCGGTTAAGACAGCGAATGAAGGTGGTCTTGCCACAGCCCGAAGGCCCCATGATAGCGGTAACCTTTTTTTCCGGGATCTTGAGGGTCACATCCCGGACCGCGGGCTTCTCTCCGTAATAGGCCCAGAGGTGGCGAATATCGAAGATGGGTGGTTCCCGAGGTTCCACGATAGCTTTAGGGCGCATTTCCTCCGAGCCTCCGCGCTAGAAACCGGGAAAAGAGGTTCAGCCCTAGGACCATAAGGGTGAGAATCACACTGGCCCCCCAGGCCTGACGGATCCACTCCGGATAAGGGCTGATGGCGTACTTGAAGACCGTGAGGGGGAGGGCTTCTACCGGCTGAAGGGGGTTTAAATTCCAAAAGGGGTTACCAAAGGCCGTAAAAAGGAGAGGGGCGGTCTCCCCCATGATGCGGGCCAGAGCCACGAGGACGCCTGTACTGATACCCACCAGACCCGTGGGCAAAAGCACCTTGATCACCGTGCGCCAATAGTTAACTCCTAGGGCCAGAGAGGCCTCCCGCAGGGTCTCGGGAATCAATTTCAGGATCTCTTCCGTGGAACGCACGATCACCGGGAGCATCATCAAGGCCAGGGCCACCGCCCCGGAGAGAGCGGAAAAGTGCCCCATGGGTTTGACCACCCAGAGATAGGCCACAATACCCAAAACGATGGAAGGGACCCCCTGAAGCACATCCGCCGCCACTCTTACCACCTCTCCGAATTTCCCCCGGGCGTATTCCGAAAGATAAATCCCACAGAGAATCCCTATCGGCACAGCCAGAAAGGAGGCAAGGAGCGAGAGCATGACCGTGCCCACGATGGCGTTGCCCACGCCTCCGCCCGTCTCTCCCGGAGGTTTGGGAAGACAGGTAAAAAACTTCCAGGAGAGGGCGGAAAGGCCTTCCCGGAAAATGCCGTAAAGAATATGAAAGAGAGGAAGTGCAGGGAGAAGAGCTAGGGCGATAATCAATCCTAAGGCCAAACGATCCTTAAATTTACGCCAGCGCAGACCCCTCATTTCACTTCCAGCCTCACGATGATGATGCGGGCCAGGGTGTTTACCAGAAGCGTGATAGCAAAAAGGAGAAGCGCGATCTCAATGAGGGCTGAAAGATGGATATCCTTGGAAGCCTCGGTGAATTCGTTGGCGATGACGCTGGCCATGGTGTTGGCCAGATCCCAAGGGCTGTGCGGCATCTCCGAGCGGTTGCCGATGACCATGGTTACCGCCATGGTCTCCCCCAAGGCCCGCCCTAAAGAGAGGAGCAGGCCGGCTACGATCCCCGAGAGCCCGTAGGGAAGGCACACCCCCCGGATGACCTCCCAGTGGGTGGCTCCAAGGCCGTAAGCTGCTTCCTTAAGCTCTTCCGGAACCATCTTCAAGACTTCTCGGATAATGGAGGCCGCGTAAGGAAGGATCATGATGGCCAGGACCAAGGAGGCCGAAGGAAGCCCCAGACCGAAAGGGGGAAGGCCTAGGCGCATCTCCACCCACCGCACCCAGGGTACCAGGTAAAAAAGGCCCCAGAGGCCATAAATCACCGAGGGGATGCCGGCCAGAAGGTCAATTATGGTGGAAAGGAATCTTTCGGCCCGGGGCGGGGCATATTCAGCCATAAAGATGCCCGAAGAAAGGGCAAAGGGCAGGGTGAGAAGAAGGGCCCAGAAAGAGGTAATCAGGGTGCCGGCCAGGAAGGGCAGGGCCCCAAACCTCTCGTTCACCGGGTCCCACACCGTTCCCACCAAGAACTTCCAGCCAAAGGCCCGGAGACTGGGAAGACTCCCCCCAAGGAGAGTGAGCCCGATGCCCAGGACCAGGAGAAACACCAGAAGAGCCATCCCCCGGCAGAGGTGATAAAAAAGACGATCTTCCCGGAGACCCTTCACGGTCTTCACTCTAGAGATCCCGGAGAAAGCTTCCTTTGCCTTGGGGGCTTCAGCCCCCACCCC
>QOAM01000003.1 GCA_003978075.1 Thermodesulfatator sp.
TTAATCTGAAAATATACGGTCTCTAAAGGGGCCACGTCCTCTTCTCGGGCTTCCTCTTCTTTAATATCCTGAATCTGGCGGGCCTGATCCAAGCGCTCCCTTAAGGGGGCCACCCGAATCACTTGACCCACGCGAATCATGCCTAATCCCTTGCTGGCCAAGACCAGATCCAACACCTGGTCCCAAGGAATATCTTGTAGGTGTAAGGTCACCCGGCCTCTCACCGTATCGCTGACCACGATATTCACCCCTCCCACCTGGGCCAGAAGCCGCAGGACGGCGTGGATGTCTGCATTCTGAAAATCCACCGAAATAGGCCTTCCAATGTATCTTTCGCGAGTAAGAGGGATTTGAATCGCCTTTTCCGAGATCTTGGGCACCCAGATCTTTTCATACCACTCTTTACCCACTTTTTTAAACTTGGAGGCCTCCTCCGAGGGAGCCTTGCGCAGCACCAAAATCAATCCCTTATCCTTTTTCTTGACCCGATAGTTTACGGGCTCTTCGGTGGTTAATTCCAGACGCAGGTTGTCTCCTTCGACCCCTATATCCATCTCCTTCACCAATAGTTTCTTATTCCTCAAGCTCCGAAGCCATTCAGGTTTCTCCACCCGGGTCTTCTGAAAACTGAGGATCACTCCTTTACGGTCTTTCTTGGCTAAGACCGTATAAACAGGCAACTCGTTTGCAAAAAGAAAGAGCAGAGAGGTTTCGTTCTCACTTCCTAGGCACTCAACTCTCTGAAGGAGGTGATAGTTTACCGCCGAGGCGGCCCCTCCCCCCAGGGCCATCATAAGCATCCAGGCCCAAAGGACCTTCAACTTTTTAAGGAGTCCCATGTCTTTCCTCCGCCGGCCTCAAAGATATTTTAGTGGTAACGATTTTCTCCTTCCCTAAAAAATCCACGGTTTTTTCTTTTACTAAGATATAATTATCCCCTATTTCGGCAATGTATCCTCCTCGATCCCCTATCTTGGTTCCTTCCGTTACAAAATACCCCTTGCCTGTAGGATCTTCGATAAGGGCCAAGCGCTGACGACCGGTATTAATAATCCCGGTGAGTTTTAGTTCCCCCAGGCTCCACTTTTCCAGAGGAGTAAGAGGCCTCCTAGGAGCCTTTTTCGGGGCCACCTCTAGGAAGAAAGGTTTAAAAGGATTTGTCCAGCCGATTAGACGGGTGTGATAGACTTCTTTTTTCAGGACCTTTCTCCAGGCCTCAAGTTGACGATCTTCCACTTTGATCGTAGGGGAAGGGCCCTTTTGAGGAGTGGTGGGCTTGCGTAGAGAGGGTTTTCGGCAAGCCCCTAAAGAAATCAAAAGGATTAAAACACCCAAGGTGCGGAGCAATTTCATCTTTTGCGGCCCTTGGAAGAGCTTAAAACCTTTCCGGTGTAGCGATAAGTAGCAAATTGACACACACTGTAAAGGAGGGGTTTTTTATGCACTTTATCCTCCCTTAGTTTTAAGTCCAGGGAGTCTATGGTAATAATTCGTGGGAGATGTAAGGCCCTTTCCAAGAAGGAAACCAGGGCCGAAAATTCTCCCATCAACTCTACTCTAAAATGGATCTCATTGTAATAATTACGTACCACTTCTC
This sequence comes from Thermodesulfatator sp., assembly GCA_003978075.1. Taxonomy (GTDB): domain Bacteria; phylum Desulfobacterota; class Thermodesulfobacteria; order Thermodesulfobacteriales; family Thermodesulfobacteriaceae; genus Thermosulfurimonas_A. The sequence continues at coordinate 1,598 of QOAM01000003.1, forward strand.
TGGAGTTAGGAAAAAAGGAAATCACATTTAGTCCAGAATCTTTAGCTTGCGAGGAGACACTACGCAAAAGTCCGGGAATTTCCTTCTGAGTAGGAAGAATAGTGGCCACTTTTTTCAAAAAACGCTCTCGCTGGGCTATCTTTTTCTTTAAAAAAGCCCTCTTGCTAGCCAACTTTTGGTATCTGGCAATCTCTTTTTGCAGATTTGCAATATCTCTTTTTATTTCGTCTATTTTATGATAAGTGGGTAATAAAAAGAAATAAATATATAAAAATAAAGGTAAAAATAGACTAATAATTGCCAAAAGAATTTTCTGCCTTCTAGGAAGAGGTTCAATCTGCGACTTAAACCAATCAGAAACCTTTTGAATATGTTCTTTTATTTCCTTTCCCATCTTCTGAAAAGATTAGTGTAAGGTTATTTTAAATTCTATTAATTCATAATGACCTAATTTTCTTTTTTTGGCATACTGAAGCCCCACATCCGTAAAAGTACCTTTCTTTTTAAGATTAGAAAGAAAATGAGCAACATTATCATAATCCATAGCAAAACCATTGACTAAAACTCTACCATTTTTTAACGAAAATTGAGAAAGATATACTTTGCCTAATGGAACGGAGAGCATGACCTCATCAAATATCTTAAGGTTAGTACCGCGTCTTCCTTGAAGGTCGACTATGGCCTTTATAATATGTGAAAGTTGTTCATCTTTCTTTTCGAGCTGTTTTATCTGTTTTATAATGGCCATATATTTCTGTTTTTCTCTTTCAAGATATTTTTTTTGGTTTTCAAGTTGTTCTAGTTGTCGATTCAAAGAAAGAAAAGAGAAAATAATACCCGAAACAACAATAAAAATAAAAACAATATAGGCTTTTTGCCAATCGAAGGTTAAGAGAGGCTTTTTCTTCTTTTTAGGAACAAAATTGAATTTTATGATCATCCTATAAACTCTCTAATGGCTTGAGCAATAGCAAAAGCCCCTATTTTATTGATTAATTCAATGTAATTTTCGTCAAAATCGGAGGAAAAAGACAGCCTATCTTTAAAAGAATGGATCCTCACATCCAACTTCAGGTTTTCTTTAAAGAATCTATCTAAATTGGGTACAAGTGCTCCTCCACCTATGAAATAGACTTCTTGAGGAGGAGTGTAAAATTTAGCCTTAAATATTTCTAAACTATTTTCTAATTCTTCTAAAAAATTTCTAAAAAACTCAGAATAGACTTCTTTGACAGCATAACCTTTTTCGTCTTCAGGAATATTCATGGATAATCTTTCAGCTTCTTCTCGAGACAAATCGAGATTCTGCATAAGATTTGTTGTTATCCAAGAAGTTCCTAAATCTATCTCTCGCGAAAATATAGGACCATATTCATCTATAAAAGCTGCCAGGGAACGCGTGTAACCAATATCTACGATTAACCGCTTAGCAGGACCATAAAGATATTCCCATAAATTCGAAAGAGCAAAAACATCTACATCAATGGCATTTATTTCTAGAGGAGATTTGGAAAAGAGATTAATCAAACCATTTATATACTCTTTTTGAGTAGTAGCAAAAATAATCGACATTTGTTCTTCACCTGATGGTAAGAAGGGAACATAATCATAATAAATGTCTTCCATATCAAAAGGAATAAAAGTTTCTATCTCCGAAACCACCGCCTCTTGGAAATCCTGTCCTTCAGATAGAGTTAAAGGAACACGTTCATAAAATGTAGTATAAGCATAAAGTCCTAAATTTACTAGCTTAAATCGCGGAGAAAAATTGGATAATAAAGTATTCAAAGAATTTAAAAAAACTTGCTCATTTTGAACTATACCTACATTTACTACTCCTTCTGGAAGACGAATTTGACCAAAATTGGTAATAACTATAGAAGAGCCGCTCTGTTGGGCTTCAGCCAGTTTGAGGGAATAACTCCCTAGATCCAATCCCAAAAATCCACTACGCTTGAGGAAACGGTCTAATATACCCATGGGATACTGTAATCCCTTATCTCAAAAAAAATTTACCTTGTCAAGTGCGCATTTTATTTTTATCTTATGGATCGCTGAAGGGGGAGGTGGACTTAAGAAGATGAAGGCGTTTCCTCAAGAGCGGATAAGAAATTTTTCCATTATCGCCCATGTGGACCACGGCAAGTCCACCTTAGCTGATCGTCTGCTCGAGGCCACAGGAGCTATTTCAGAAAGAGAAAGACGAGAGCAGTTTTTGGATAAATTGGAGCTTGAAAGGGAGCGGGGAATTACCATTAAGGCCCAGGCGGTGCGCCTCTATTATCAGGCCCAAGATGGTCAACTTTACCAACTAAACCTTATCGATACCCCCGGACACGTGGATTTCTCTTACGAAGTCTCACGGGCCCTTTCGGCCTGCGAAGGAGCCCTCCTGGTCGTGGACGCCTCCCAAGGGGTGGAGGCCCAGACCCTGGCCAATGTCTACCTGGCCCTAGAAAATGATCTAGAGATCATTCCCGTGCTCAACAAGATTGACTTACCTCAAGCCGACCCAGAAAGGGTTCGCCAGGAGATTGAAGAGATTATCGGTCTTGAGGCTCAAGAAGCCTTGCTCGTGAGTGCCAAACTGGGTATCGGCACTCAAGACATTCTGGAAAGCATCGTAAAGAAAGTTCCTCCCCCCCGAGGGGATCGCCAAGCCCCCTTACGGGCCCTCATCTTTGATTCCTGGTACGATCCTTATCTGGGAGTGGTCGTTCTTATCCGGGTGGTGGACGGCAAAATCCATGTAGGACAACGCATTCAGCTTCTGTCCACCGGTAGAACCTATGAGGTGACTAAAGTGGGGGTCTTTGCCCCTCACCCTACCTCCGTAGATGTGCTTTTTGCCGGAGAAGTGGGCTTTTTTGCCGCAGGGATCAAAGAGGTGCGAGAAACACGTATCGGTGACACAGTGACCGAAGCCGGGGCTCAGGTGAAGCCTCTACCGGGCTTTCGGGAAACTAAACCCATGGTCTTTGCGGGAATCTTTCCGGTAATAAGTGAAGATTATGAAGATCTCCGAGAGGCCATCGAAAAACTTTGGCTAAACGATCCGGCCTTCTCCTACGAACCGGAGACCTCAGCCGCCTTGGGCTTCGGATTTCGGTGTGGTTTCCAAGGACTCTTACATATGGAGATCGTGCAGGAGCGGCTAGAAAGAGAATTCGGTCTCAATCTTATTACTACCGCCCCCTCGGTACGTTATCGGGTGGAACTCCTAGACGGTCGGGAAATAGAAATCGAAAATCCGGCCCAATGGCCAGATCCAGGAAAGATCCGCCGCGTAAAAGAGCCCTATATTCGTGCGGAAATTTACACCCCTAAGGAGTTTATCGGAGCTATCCTTAGCTTGTGTGAAGAAAAACGAGGTATTCAAAAAGAGATACGCTATCTCACCCCAGAAAGGGTTCTCCTGGTTTATGAGCTTCCTTTTGCTGAAGTGGTTTTAGACTTTTTCGACCGCCTGAAATCCGTTTCCCGGGGTTATGCCTCTTTAGACTACCAGTTCGTGGATTATCGGCCGGGAGAGATGGTGAAAATGGACATCCTCATCAACAAACAGCCGGTAGACGCCCTTTCGGTGATTGTGCATCGGGACAAGGCCTACTACCGGGGGCGGGAGCTGGTCTCTCGTCTTAAGGAAGTCATTCCACGGCAGCTTTTTGAGGTGGTGATTCAGGCGGCTATCGGATCTAAGATCATTGCTCGAGAACGTATTCCTCCTCTCCGTAAAGACGTGCTGGCTAAATGCTACGGAGGGGACGTGACCCGCAAGAAAAAACTCCTCGAAAAACAAAAAGAGGGTAAGAAGCGCATGAAGGCCTTGGGACAAGTGGAGATCCCGCAGGAGGCCTTCCTGGCGGTGCTTAAGCTTTGAGCTTCAAGATCGAGAGAAAAAGAGGTGAACTAGGAGTAAAAGGGATTGGGGGGCGAAACCTCTAACAAAAAGATTTCTTAATAAAAGGGGCTTTTGGTGGGTTTTCGGCGCGATGTCTCCGGGCATCGAGAGCGTCTGCGACAGCGCTTTCTTCAATATGGTCTGGAGGCCTTTACCGACGAGGATGTCTTGGAGATGCTCTTGGCCTTTGGCACTCCTCGGCGGGACACTCGAGGCATGGCCCGGGAGCTTCTTCGACGATTTGGCTCCCTGCCTCAAGTATTGGAGGCTCCTCTGGAGGAGCTCACTCAGGTGCCCGGGGTGGGAACGCGCAATGTGCTTCCTCTCAAATTTGTCCACGAGGTAGCCCGGCGCTATCTCCGCCGCCGCTTGGAAACCCGTCCTCAGTTGCGAAACGCTCGCGAGGTATGCGAGTATCTAGCCCATGAGTTAGCAGACCGGCCTCAAGAGGTGGTTCTGGCCGTTTTTCTGGATGCCCGGAAGCGGGTGCTAGCCTTAGAGGAGCTCTTCCGCGGGACTCTCACCGAGGCTGCGGTTTACCCTCGCGAGGTTTTCCGTCTGGCTTTTACCCATCGCGCTGCCGCCTTCATCCTGGCCCATAATCATCCGAGCGGTGATCCTTCTCCCTCTTCGGCCGATATATCTCTCACCCGTAGACTTCTCCTGGCTGGTCGCCTCTTGCACACGCGCCTTCTGGATCATCTTATCTTGGGCCGGGAGGGATACTTCAGTTTTGCCGAAAAGGGTCTGCTTGCCCAGCTGGAAGAGGAGCTTTCCGGTCCATGAAGATCGAAATCGCTCGCCAGGCTGGCTTTTGTATGGGCGTAAGACGAGCTATGCGTCTGGCCCTACGGGCCGCAGAGACCTCTCCCGGGCCGGTCTATACTTACGGTCCCCTTATCCATAACCCTCAGGCTCTAGAGCTCCTTCGAAGGTTAGGGGTGGAGGATCTACGAGAACACCCCGATGCCCAAAAGGGAGTGGTCATTATCCGGGCCCATGGAGTGCCTCCGGAAGAAAAAAAGGCCCTTGAGAACCGAGGCTTTAAAGTCCTCGACGGCACCTGCCCTCGAGTGGCTCGGGTGCAGGCCCTGGCCCGTCGGTACGCCCGCGAGGGCTACCAGGTGATCATTATCGGCGATCGGGAACACGCCGAAGTTAAAGGTATTTTAGCCTATACCCAAGGGCGGGGGGCTGTGGTAAGTCAAGTTGCGGATCTGGAGAGCCTCCCCCCCTTGGAAAAATATGTGATCCTTTCCCAAACTACCCAGGACGAAGAGCTCTTCGCGTTCCTTTCGCAGGAGATCCTCTCGCGCTGGCCCGGGGGAAAGGTAGTGAATACCATTTGTCACGCTACCCACGAGCGCCAGGAAAGTATTCGGGAATTAGCTACCCGCTGTGAGGCCGTGGTGGTGGTGGGAGGCCGAGGAAGCGCCAATACCAATCGCTTGGTCCAAATCGCTCGCGAAGAAAAACGAGAGGCCTTCTTGGTAGAAACTCCGGAGGAGTTGCCCTTAGAAAAGCTGGAGCATTTCGAGCGTATCGGTGTCTCCGCTGGGGCCTCTACCCCTAACTGGCTCATCAATGGGGTGGTAGAACGTTTGAAATCTCACCGTAATCCCTGGCGCAAGGGTCTTTTGGCGGCCCTTTATCTTCATGGGCCGCTCTCTCTCTCTGTGGCCGGGTTTACCGCCGGTGCGGCTCTTCTAGCCCGAGGGACTCTCCATCTTCTCCAACCTCTTTTGACCTTTCTTTTGACCTTCTTTGCCCATACCTGGAATCTCCTGATAGCCCGAGGTTTTATTTCTCTCTGCCAGCCTTACAAGGCCGCCTTTTATGCCCGCTACGAGAAACCTCTGGTGGGTGCGGTGGTAGGAAGCTTTCTTCTGGCCCTTCTCCTGGCCTTTCAAGAAAATCCGGTAATCTTCGTAAGCTTGGCCCTCCTAGGGGGTCTTTCCGCCCTTTACAGTCTCACCGGCCTTCGGAGCCTCTTTCCTGGAAACCGCACCTTTTTTATTCCCGCCTACTGGGTAGTCCTGGCCTTGATTTTAAGTTTTCCTTGGAAAAATCTCTCTCCACTCCTTTTTCTTTTCCCCCTGGCCCTCTGGCAGGCCCTTTATCTAGATCTTCTCGACCTTTTTGAAGATGGCTTCTTAGGCAAAGAATCTCTTGCGGCCTTTTTGGAAGAAAAAAAGACGCTTTTAGCCCTAAAAATGCTCTCTATCTTCTGTTTCTCCTTGGATATCTTCCTAGCTTTGAAATACGACCAGAAATTTCTAATAATGCTACCTCTTTGGATATACCTTTTGGGGCTTGCGGTTTATATTAGTCGGCGACCTCTGGGGCGCAGACTGTTCCTGGAATATTTGGGGTTGAGCCCTGGGTTGATCTTCGGAGGGTTGGCTTGGATAATGCGAGGAGTTTCGTGAAATCCCTGGACGAAGTCTTTATGGAAATGGCCCTTTCTGAGGCCTATAAAGCGGCAGAGGAAGGGGAGGTACCGGTAGGGGCGGTGCTGGTTTCGGAAGGGGGAGAGGTCCTAGCGCGAGCCCATAACCAGCCCCTTACTCTTAAGGATCCTACAGCACACGCCGAGATTCTGGCCCTGCGCGAGGGAGCCCGTCAATTGAAGAACTACCGGTTGTTAGGAACCACGCTCTATGTGACCCTTGAGCCCTGCCCCATGTGCGCCGGTGCTCTGGTTTACGCGCGGGTAAAACGCTTGGTTTTCGGGACGCGTGATCCGCGCAGTGGGGCCTGCGTGAGCCTTTATCGTATCGTGGACGATCCTCGTCTGAATCACCGTCTGGAAGTCACCGAAGGGGTCCTGGCTAAAACCTGTGCAACCCTTCTTCAAGAATTTTTCCGCCGTCGTCGGCCCTAGTCTGCTCTTAGTAGGTTTTTTGACCTAAGTTTGACCGCCCAAATAAAAAATTCGCTTGTATCAACGGTTTCCGGATACACTACCTCGTTCCACCGTAATAGCGGCTCTTCTATGGGATAATCCGGGCCCCCCTGGCTCTCTTCCAAATGAACAGAGCGATGAGGTGGTTCGTAGTAGAGAGGACTTTGCCTTGGAATCACCGGGGCCTTTGGACCGGGATACGCAATGAGGTTTCATTTTCGCTCTGCAGCAACCCCAAAATCTTTAAAAAACTTGTAAAAACCCAGTTAAAGAGGTAGGGTTAAAACTGTTTAAACCCGGTTAAGGAGCCGGAAATGCCCCTTCTGGAAAAGGATCTGCAGGACATTCGCAATCATCTCCTGGAGATGTGTCGTCTGGTGGTGGAGATGGTGCGTTCCGCGGTGGCGGCCTTTGAGAGACGCGATCCGGAGCTCGCGGAAAAGGTCATTGAAAGGGATCGGCGGGTGGACGAGTTGGACATCCTCATCGACCGCCTCTGTCTGGAGACCATTGCTCTGAAGCATCCCGTGGCCAGTGACCTCCGTTTTGTGGTCTCCACCCTGGACATGATCCGGGATCTGGAAAGGCTGGGGGATCAGGCGGTGAACATCGCCGAACGGGTGCCCCGACTTCTTTCCCTCCCCCTGGTCTACACCTGCCCGGTGGACCTTTCGGAGATGGCCCGCAAGGCCCTCCGCATGCTCGAAGAGGTCATTAACGCCTTCGTGGCCCGGGATCCCGAGCGGGCCCGCGAGATCAAAAGCTGGGATGACGAGGTGGACCGCTACAAAAAGTCGGTGATCGAGCGCATCGGAGAATGTATGGAACAAAAGCCGGAGATAGTGCGCCTGGGCATCGAATACATTATTGTGGCCCAGAACCTGGAGCGGGTGGCGGATCTGGCCACTAATATCGCCGAGGAAATTATCTACATTGTGGAGGGAAAGCTGGTCAAACACGAAGAGGTCATTCCTGAAGGACCGAGGGAACACCGGAGGCCGGACCTCTTTGAGCTCTTGGAAAAGCACGCCCGTCTGGTGGTAGAATGCACGGAGAGACTCCCTTTGGCGGTAGAGGCCTACTTTGAAGGCGATCACTCCCGTTTGCAAGAGATCTCTCAAGATATCATCGCCATCGAGAGGGAGGCCGATCGCCTCAAACAGAACATCCGGGGGCATCTCCCTTACGGAATCATTACCCCGGTGGACAAGTTTGAGCTCTTTCTCTTTCTCAAGGAACAGGACGCGGTGGCCGACGCCGCCGAAGACATTTTAAAGTGGTTGACCTTCAAAAAGGTAGACGTCCCTGAGGGGGTCTTCCGCAGGATTTTGCACCTGGTGGAAGAAAACGTGAAGACTGCGGAATATCTGGTGCCCCTGCTGGAAAAGGCCCGTCTGTACCTAGAAGAGGGCAACGAGCGCTCCCGGGAGGATGCCAAGGAGATCGTGCGCACCATCCGCCAACGGGAGCACGAAAACGACCTCTTGGCTACGGAGATCCGGCGGGAGGTCTTTAACCTTGATGCCCAGTTTTTAAGGGTTTATTTTTTGCTGGAGCTTTTGGCCTTTATTGGAGAGATCTCCAGTCGGGCGGAGAACGCGGCAGATTTGATGCGGGCCATGATCGCCAAGCTCTAAAACGCGTGAAAGAGTTGAGGGGGGTAGCCCCCGGTGGAATGAGATTTCTAGGAGGATCAAATGGGCAAGCGTATCCTAGGGTTGGTTATTTGTTTCGTGTTGTTTTCTCTTCCGGCCTCGGCGGCACCGGGGGTGTGGGATTCCCTTTTCAAGGTCAAGCGGGTAGAATCCCCCTCTCCCAAGGCTTCTCCTCCCCAGGGAAAGGATCTTGCCGTAGCCCAGGCCCTTTCCCGGGCCTTTGCTTCGGTGGTGAAGCGGGCGGCGCCGGCTGTGGTCTTCATCGAGGTGGAAAAGACGGTGGTGAGAAAGGAGCCTGCTCCCTTCCCCTTCGGCCCTTTACCCTTCGATTTTTTTGGAGATGACTTTCTGCGGCACTTTTTCCCTCAGCTTCCCCGAAAGTTCAAGCAGCGGGGAGCGGGGTCGGGCTTCATCGTCACCCCGGACGGTTACATCTACACCAACAACCACGTGGTGGCTGGGGCTGACCGGGTTATCGTGAAGCTGGCCGACGGACGCACCTTTAAGGGAAAGGTGGTGGGGAAGGATCCGCAGTCGGATGTGGCAGTGCTCAAGATCGATGGAAAGAACCTTCCCACCGTTCCTCTGGGAGATTCGGACAAGATCCAGGTGGGGGAATGGGTGATCGCCATCGGCAATCCCTTCGGACTGAGTCATACTGTAACCGTGGGGGTGGTGAGCGCCAAGGGGCGCAGCGGTTTAGGGATTACGGACTATGAGGACTTCATTCAGACCGATGCTGCCATCAATCCCGGAAACTCCGGGGGGCCGCTTCTCAATATTCGAGGCGAAGTGATCGGTATGAATACCGCCATCTTTACCCGCTCCGGGGGCTACATGGGGATCGGTTTTGCCATCCCCATTAACATCGTCAAACTGGTGGCTGAACAGCTCGTCAAGCAGGGAAAGGTTATTCGGGGCTGGCTGGGGGTGGTGGTGCAGGATCTCACTCCGGCCTTGGCCGAGGAGTTCGGGCTCAAGGGCACCGAAGGGGCCTTGGTAGCTCAAGTAATGGAAAATTCTCCGGCGGATCGAGCCGGCCTCAAGCGGGGAGATGTGATTGTAGAATACGAAGGAAAAAAAGTGCGCAATTCTTCCGAATTGCGTACTTATGTAGGCCTCACCCATCCCGGGACCCGGGTTACCATGAAGGTCTTTCGTAACGGCCACCCGGTCCTCCTCAAGGTGACCATCGGGGAGTATCCCAAAGAGGAGGAGATCTCCTCCGCCACTCCGGAGATCCATAAGTTTCTGGATAAGCTGGGCTTTCAGGTACGGGAACTCACCCCGGATCTGGCCGAGGAGCTGGGGTACGAAGTGAAGCGGGGGGTGATTATTTCTGCCGTGGCCCCGGGAAGCCCTGCGGCCATGGCGGATCTCCGTCCGGGAATCCTCATCGAAGAGGTCAACCGCAGGCCGGTAAAGGATCTTTCCCAGTTTTATCAGGCTCTCCGGTCCTCTCTTAAGAGCAGACGGGTGCTCCTTCTGGTGCGTGACCGACGCTTCCGCCGGTTCGTGGTGCTCTCCCTGCGTTAGGCCGGGACTCGGGGGCGTCTGTGTGAATGAAACGCCCGGGATTCAGCGTCTCTTCACCGGAGGGAGTTTGCCTTAATGAAAAAACCTTTCCTCTTTTCAGAAGAAAGCCCTAGGGTTCCTTTCTGAGGGCCGAAGCTTTCTTTTGGTGGCCCCCACCGGTTCCGGCAAGACCCGGGCGGTAAGCGGCCGGAAATTCGGAAAGCTGATCTATGGCATCCCCCTGCGGGCCCTGGCCGGCTCTCTGAAAAGGGAACTCTCCTCCTGCGGCTGGCAGGCGGTCATCCATCACGGAGATCTTCAGGAAAGCCGGCTTCTGGCCGAGGAGGCGGTCCTCACCACTTACGATCAGATTGTCTGTGCCGCCGCCGGGCTCCCTCTCAGTTTTTCCCTTTCTGCCGGACACGCCGTGGCCGGGGGCCTGTTTCAGGGCACTCTGGTGCTCGACGAGGTGCATCTGGCCCGGGGTATCTCCTCCGAAGCCCTGCTCATCCTCTTCGGTATCCTCTACCAGCGCCGCAAATTCGGTCTTCCCACGGTGGTGATGACCGCCACCCTCCCTCGCTGGCTCCAGGAATTTATGGAAGAGCAATTCGGCTTAACCAGAATCGATGTAGATGAAGAAACCCTGGAATTGAGAGAAAGCCGGCGGCGGGTATCCTGTGAGCTCGAAAGCCTCACCAGAGGCCGCGGAGAGGACCCTTTTCTGGAGTCCGAACTGGAGGCCCTGTCCCGGAGGCTTTCGGAGGCCCGGAAGGCCATCCTCTTTGTCAACCGGGTGGACCGGGCCCAGAGGATTTATCTCCGGCTCCGCGAAAGGCTAGAAGGCTGGAAGATCCTCTTGCTTCATGCCCGTTTCCCCGCGGCAAAAAGGAGGGCGCTCGAGGAAGAGGTCCTCCGGCTCTTCGGCAAGGGATCTCCCGAACCTCAAAGCCCTACCCTCCTGATCACCACCCAGGTGGCCGAGGCCGGGCTGGATCTTTCCGCCCCGCTGGTAATTTCCGAGCCCGCCCCTGTGGACACCCTTATTCAGCGGGCCGGCCGTTGCGCCCGCTGGTTCCGGGAAGAAACCGCCGAAGGGACCTTCGTGGTGTTTGCGGTGGAGGGACGCCTTTCACGGGCGGAAAGACAGAAAGTCTTTCTTCCCTATCGCTACGAAGAGGTGGAACGCGCCTTAAAGGCCTTCAAGAAGGTCGGAGGAAAACTCCTTACCTGGGAAAGGGAAATAGACCTGCTGGATGAAGCCTGGCCGGAGGAAAAGAAGGGCCGGGCCTTTGAGGAGAGGGAGTTTCCCTTTGCCCTCAATCTCTTCGACCGGGCCTACACCGAGCGAAGTCCTTACGAGATCGCCCGCACCTTCAGGGATCTGGTCTCCGTAGAGGTGGCCCTCTATGAAGAGGGACAGACCGAACAGGAACTCTACGAAGACTACCTGGCCTCCGGCCGCCTTCCGGAGACGGTAAGTTTGAGCCTACGGAGGATCTATGGACTTTTATTGGAAGACCGGAACCTCCGGGAAAGGATTTTGAGACTCTCTCCGGTCGAGGGGGAATGGCGCCTCGAGGCACTGGACTATCCCCGGCCTGGAGACCTCCTCCTGCTTCCCTCCTCGGTGGCCCGCTTCCATCCCGAACTGGGGCTAGTTTTCCCTTCGGAGCTCGCGGATATTGCTGAAGGCCGGGTTTCCTCCTGGTTCGAACCCCGCAAAGAAAAACCCTTCCTGTCCCTGGGGGCAGGGCCTCAGAGCTTCGCGGAGCACACCCTCGGGGTCCTAAGACGGGTACGAAAGCGCCTTAACCATCCCTCCTACCGGAATCCCCTACTACGCATCCTGGAGGTCCTTTACGGAAGGGAGGCCGCTCCGGAGGTGCTTGTCGGCGTGGAGGGGCTGGCCGAGCTTGCGGCCCTGCTTCACGACCTGGGAAAACTTCATCAAAAATGGCAGGAACGCCTCCTCACGATAGACCCTGAAGTCCGTTCCAAGTACCCCGCGGCTCGAAGCGGAAGGCGCGGGGGAAGGCTTCCTCCACATGGTCGCCTGGCCTATGCGGCCCTCAAAGCCCTGGCCCCCCGGCTGGGCCTTTCGCCGGAGGACGACCTGGTGGAGCTGGCCGCCCTGGCCGCGGCCCGTCACCACAGCGCCTTTCTCGAACCGGTCCTTGAAAGAGGACTCCTTGAGGGGAAGACCCGGCTTGTAGAAGTCTTTGAGCCTTGTGAGGGGGCGGCCCGGGCCCTGGCTGAAGCCGCACGGGAGATAGATCCGGCCCTGGACGAGAGCTTCTGGGAAGAAGTCCTCCGGGACCTACCCGGGTATTTCCCGGAGGATGTGCGGGAGCTTCTCCCCCTTTATCCCTCAAGCGAGCTCTTTCCCCTTTACGCCCTCCTGGCCCGGGCGCTCGTTCTTTCCGACCGGGAGGACGCTTCCGGAGAAGACTGGGAAAATCTGGAGGAAGCGTGAGCGTGCTGGAGGGACTCCGAAAAGGCCTGAAGGTGGCCCGTGAGGCCCGTCCCCGGAAATCCTTTGTTCTTTCCAAAACCGGTCTTCCCTTCCATGACGCCCAGCGCCTTTACGGCCTGGTGGAGGCCCTCTTTGGCCTTTCCCGGGTGGATATTGAAGATCTGGGAAGCGCCTGGAGACTCACCGGCCCCCTGCGCCGGAATTGCCAGGAGGAGGTTCTGGAGCTGCTGGAGGGGGACCCCCTCCTGGAAGAATTTAAAGGGATAGATCTAAGGGATGCTGCCCTGAAACAGGGCATTCGTGACCAGATCTCCTCCTATACTGCTCTGGCCTCTCAGGGTGGCTCTCAGCCCAAGCTTCCCAAGTTCGACAAGACCCTGGTGAATCTTTCCGCCAAAAGAATTACCCCTGCGGATCGTAATTTTACTTTTTATCTCCTTCCCGTCTTTCGGGGTCCGGTGAATTTTTCCAGGGTCTTGAAGCCTCTTGATGAACGACTTCCCGGAAATCTGGACCCCCTGTGGTATCTGGCCTACCTGGGTCTTTCCCTGCGATTAAATTTCTTTTCCGAAGGCGAGGATCAACACCTCGAAGCCCTGGTCTATACCACCAATATCCGTCAGCAGCTCAACCGCTCGGGATATCTTTATCTCCCCCATACCCTTATTTTGAAGCTTTCCCTTCCCCTGGCCCGGAATCTGAGAAACGCCCTCCGTGGGGCCCTGGCCAAAGTAAACCCTCAGGGCCGCAGCGACCCTCGCGCGGAAAGTTTTCTAAGGGAAGTATCCCTCTGGCTTCTTACGGGGGAATGGTCCTTCTTTAAGGGCCTTATCGGAACTCTCGAGGGCCTCTACGCTTTTCAAAGAGAAAGACCCTTCTGGGGAAATAGCTATCAAAATGCCGAGGAGGTGTTTCGCATGAGTGCGGCCCCGAACGAATTCCTGGAAAGCCACTTGGAAGATCTCCGGCGGTTCGCCCGGGCCCTTTCTTCGGCCATCTGGCATACGGCCATGAAGGAGAAGGTAAGGCCCGAAGAGAAGTACAAGGCCTGGTACGACCGGGTGGCCACCCTGAGGTCCGCGGGCTCCCCCAGGGCCTTTCTCTCCCAGGCCGTCTCCCTCCTGGAGAAGGCCAAGGGCCTGCGGGGAGATCTTTGCACTTCGGCCCGGGAAGAAGATTTCGATCCGGAAAGGATATGCCGCCTGTTTGAAAACCTGGACAGCCGCGCCTTTGAAAAGGTGCTCCTTTTGATTCGCATGTATCTCCTGACCCACGAACCCACAAAAAGAGGGGAGGTGTAAATCATGGACAGGCCCACATTTCCTAGTTTGGCCGTTTCTTTTCGCCTGGGGCTGGCCTTCCACGCCCTGAACAACGAGGGGACCGAGGGGACCAATGTCCTTTATCCGCGACAGGTCGAGGTTGCCGGCCGGATTTACGATGGCATAAGCGGGGCCATTCAGCGTCGCCACGTACTCGAAAATCTGGTGGGAATCGCCCGCCGCGAGGGACTTCCCCTCCTCCCCTTTAGCGAGGAACTGGAGCCTGACCGCTGGCCCTTGGGCATACGCTATGTGGCCAAAACCGATCTCGACACCCAGACCCTGGATCGGTCTATCCTTTATCGGGCCACCCGCAAGGCCCTTGAAAGGTGCGTGGTGCTCGACGCCGGGGGAGGGCTTGCGGCCTGGAAGGAGGGAAGCACCAGGGACGTGGTAATTGAGGAAAAGTGGGAGGGAAAGTTGGCTTCGGTGGGGGATGCCCCCAATGTCAAGAGGGACAGCGTCTTTGACCTGGCCTGGATGATCAGCGAGGCCCCGCAGGAAAAGGCCCTCACCCAGCATGCCGCCTATCGCCCCTCGGGCGAACAGAGTCTCTATCATGTGACCATGCGTTCGAATGTCTACGGGGGAGTCTTTCGGGCGGCTCTGCACCGTCTGGGCACCGACGATTACTGGCACCTCCAAGAAGATGCCCCGCGGGAAATCCTCAAGCCCCAGGACAAGCTCCGACGCATGCAGGCCCTGGTGGAGGCCTTTTTCGAGTTCCTGACCTCTCCGCGGGGGGCCAAGGAGGCGGCCTGGTGTCCTCATCTTTTCCTGCTGGAGGGGGCGGCCGTCTTTCGCAAAAACGGCACCGCGCCCTTCGTTTCTCCTATAAAAGTGGATCTCTCCTCCCCCGAGGCCCCCGTAAAGCCCCGGGAGGATTTTCTTTCCGCCCTACAGGCCCTGGCCCGGGAGGGAGAAATCGAGGTCTTCATCTTCCGGGGTCCGGAAGAGGCCTTCGGGGTGCGGGATCAAATCCTAAAAAGGCTAGAGGAAAGCCATGCCGGGTAAGAAACCCCCTGGAAAGGAGGTCCCGGCACTCTGGTTGCGGGCGGCTTATCTCTTTCATACTTACACCTACCGGGACCCCCGGGCCTGCTACAATACCGCCCCGGCCACCCCCGTACCTTCGCCTACCGCGGTGATCCTGGGGCTTGCGGCCACCCTCTTCCGCTTTGGCCGGCTCGAGGAGGCCCTTAATCTTATGCAAAATGCTCATCTTTTCAGGGTGATTCTGGAGCCTCCCCGGGCGGTGGCCTTCTTCTGGGCCCTCCTTCAAATGCGGCGTTATCAGCCGGGAAGAAGGGGCTATTTACCGGGCTACACCGAGATAGACCGCACCATCCGCGAATTCGGTCTTCCCGAGGGGCCTCTTACCGTGTATGTAAGACTTCCGGAGGAAAAGTGGCGGGATACGGTGCGCTTTGCCTTGGAGAATTTGGAATATCTCGGGGCCCACGATTCCCTCACCTCTATTGTGGAACCGGTAGAAGAGATTTCCTCTCCTCCTGAAGAAATCTTCCTCCCCGAAGAAGAAGCGCGGAAGCGCGGGCTTGCGGAACTTTCGGGCTATACCGCTGTGACCCTTACGGAATTTGAAAAGCCCTTGAGGTTCACCCCCGAAAAATGGGGCTATTCCGAAAGCGTGGCCCCCAAAAAACGCTTCCTCATCCCGGGCACGGTGGAAGGCACTCCGAAGGGTAAGGTCTATTGGCGAGAAGTCCGGAAGGGCCTCTTAAAGCTGGGGTAAAGGGATGCCGCGAGCCATTGTCTTCAACGCTTATCTCGAAAAAGAAACCCCCAGACATGTCCTTTTCGGAGAGACCGTCCACGGACTTTTGCATGAGATTCTCTTTGAGGGACGCCGGCTGGAGGTCTCTCACCATCGCCCTCTGAAGCCCTTTACCACGGCCATCTTTGACGTGCGCGTTCCGCCCGAGGCCTCCGCGGAGGGAGAAAATCTCCCTCCCGGCACCAGATTTCGCCTGCGGTTCACCTTCCTTGAGGACTTTGTTTTTGAAATCTTCGCCGAAAAGCTCACTCCCCGCCTTCTGGCCCCGGAGGGAGCCTTTTTTGACCTTTCGGGATATCCCGTGCGCTTTACCGAGGTCTTTTTCACTCCTGAGGTCTCGGTCTGGGCGGATGAGCTTTCCTACGAGGAGATCCTCTCTCAGGCCAGGCCTCTTTCCCGCTTTAGCCTTTATTTCAAGACCCCCACCAGTTTCGCCCGTCCTCCGGGTCCTTTCGGCCGGAGCGGCCTTCCCTTTCCTCTCCCGGAAAGGATGTTTTCCGGGCTTTTGCGCCGCTGGAACGCCTTCGCCCCGGAGCCTTTTCCCTCCCGGCTGGAGGAGGCCCTTCTTCAGGGCTTTCGCCCTGCAATCTTCGAACTTCAGAGTCGTATGGCCTTCCTTTATGAAAACGGAACCCTTATCACCTTTGAGGGCTTCGTGGGGCGGGTAACCTTTAAGGCCTTAAAGGGGGTTCCGGAGGAGGCCCGTCGCTGGGCGGACATCCTGACCCGGCTGGCCTTCTTCTCCGGGGTAGGCCAGAAGACTACCATGGGTTTGGGAATGTGCAGGCGCATAGAGACTCGGGAGCAATAAGGGGGCTTTTCACGGTGCGGATCTCAGCAGGGGCCTTTTTCAGGGGGATCCGGCAAGAGCATAACCCCTTTTGAAAACGCAATTTTTGAAAGTTTGGCCTTTCGAAAAAGCATGCTAGAATTTCAAAAAAGAAAGGTTCGCACCTTACAGAGCTCTCTTGGGGAATTATTAAGAGTTTTTAAGAGTGGAGTCTAAACCAAACTAAAACTCCAACGGAGATTGAAACGGGTAAATGGGGAGGTGCAAGTGAAAGAAATTTTCATTTCGGCACTCAATCAGTTTTGTTATTGCCCTTATCGTTTTTACCTCATGTTTGTCGAAAATCTCTTTCTGGAAAACGAATATACGGTGGCCGGTTCTCTCCATCATGAATCCGTAGCCGAATCCGAAATCCTCCGGGAGGAAGGACGCGTTCTTTACCGACACGTCCCCTTAAAAAGTAAACGTCTAGGAATCCTGGGAATAGCCGACACGGTAGAAATAACCCCTCAGGGTAAGGTAATCATCGTAGAACACAAAGAAGGACGTAAGGGACGCTGGTTTAATGATAGGGTGCAACTCTGTGCCCAGGCCCTCTGCCTGGAAGAAATGACCGGGCTTACGGTAAAGGAAGGATTTATTTTCTACCGCCGAAGCCGCCGTAGAGAGCGTGTGGTGTTCACTCCGGGACTCCGCCGGGAGACTGAAGAGGTCGTCCAGGAGGCTCGCAGGATCCTCGAAGGGGCGGAACGCCCGGTCCCTCTCCCGGGACCGCGATGCCGGGGCTGTAGTCTGGAACCCTTTTGTCTCCCTGAAATACATCAAAAACTCCTTTTTGAGGATCTATCATGGGAGTCTGTTACATAACCACCGAGGACGCCCTGGTTAAAACGGAACTCGACCGCCTGGTGGTCACCCATGAGGGCCGCAAAATCCTGGACCTTCCCCTGATAAAAATAGAACAGGTGGTCCTGGTGGGCAGGGTAGGCCTTACCTCGGGAGCCGTGGCTGCCCTCATGAAAAATGGAATACCGGTCGCCTATCTCTCCTCCTCCGGACGCCCCCTGGGGCGCCTGGACCCCATCCCTAATCGCAA
>QOAM01000073.1 GCA_003978075.1 Thermodesulfatator sp.
GGTGGGGGGAGGGGGGGGCCCTCCCCCACGCCCGGATTCCCCTCCTTTCCCGTATGTGGATTTCCCTGGCGCGCAGCCTCAAGGGCCTGGATTTTGAGAGCCCAGACGGTCGCCCTGTCCACCTGATCTTTACGGTGTTGGCCCCGGAGGAAGAACAGGCCCTTTATCTGCGCTGTCTCTCTCGTATAGCCACCCTCCTGCGCGAGCCTGCAGCGAGAAAAGCCCTCCTTGAGGCCTCGGGACGCAAGGAACTCCTGACAGTACTTCAGGAATTTGATAGGGAGTTTTGACCTTTGACCCAAGAGGTGGTGATCATCTCCGGGCTTTCTGGGTCGGGAAAGAGCACGGCCCTTAAGGCCTTTGAGGACCTAGGCTACTTTTGTGTAGATAACCTTCCCCCGGAGCTGCTGGAGGATCTCCTCCATCTGAGGGCCGGTGAGAAGGTGGCGGTGGTCATAGATGTGCGCGCCGGGGAGATCCCTACCCGCATCTCCTTCCTCAAGGAGCTGTCCCACAGGGGATATTACTGTGAAATCCTCTTTTTGACCGCCGAGCTGGAGGTCCTCCTCTACCGTTACAGTCAAACCCGTCGTCCTCATCCCTTGGGCCCGGAGATCCCCTTGCGAGAGGCCCTCACCCGGGAGGCCGAGCTCCTGGCTCCTCTGCGGGAAATGGCCACCGTAATTCTAGACACCTCAGGGTACAACCTCTATCAGCTCCGGGAGGAGATCCTGCGCCGCTACGGAGAGAGGGAGGAACTCTCCTTTCCCACGGTGCATCTTCTTTCTTTCGGTTACAAATACGGCGTCCCGGCGGAAGCCCACTTTCTCTTTGATCTTCGCTTTCTTCCCAATCCCTATTTTGTACCGGAACTCCGAGCCCTTTCGGGAAAGGATCCGCGGGTGCAAAAATATATACTCCGGGTCCCGGAGGCCCAAAAATTTTTGGAGGCCCTCTACCGACTTTTCGAATGGCTTTTTCCATATTATGAAAGGGAAGGGAGGGCCTATGTAGTGGTGGCCTTAGGATGCACCGGGGGCAGGCATCGTTCGGTAGCTATAACCGAGGCCCTGAAGGAGGTCTTGCGCCCGCTGGGGCGAAGGATCTTAGTAACCCACAGGGATCTGGAAAGAGAGGGTCCATGACCGGCATTCTGGTCATCGCCCACGGGAATCTGGCCCGAGAGCTTAGACAGGTGGCCACTTTTATCTTGGGGCAGGACCACCAGGGGCTCCTGGCCCTGGATATAGATCCCTCCCAGTCCCCGGAAGAGATTCGCGAGAAGGTAGCGGAGGCCATCACTCAGGCTGACCAAGGGGAAGGGGTGCTCATCCTGACGGATCTCTTTGGGGGCACGCCTTCCAATTTCGGACTGGCCTTCCTGGAAGAGGGGCGGGTGGAGGTGGTCTCCGGGGTGAATCTCCCCATGCTGATTAAGGCCCTCCAACATCAGGACCTTCCTCCGCGGGACTTGGCTAATCTGGTGACCGAGGCCGGTCGGAAGGCCATCATCCGCTCGGCAGGTCTCCTTGAAGATTGAGATTCGCCAAGCCCGGGCCGGGGACTTGTCGGAGATCCTCCGCATAGAAAGGGCCTCCTTCCGCACCCCCTGGACGGAGCTTCATTGGCGCTACGAGCTGGAGAAATCCGAGAGCCGCATCCTGGTGGCCACGGTAGAGGGTCGGGTAGTGGGCTATGTCTGTGGCTGGGTGATGGGAGAGGAGATGGAGGTGGCCAATCTGGCCGTGGATCCGCAGTGGCGAGGTCGAGGGTTGGGCAAGGGCCTGTTGAAGGCCCTCCTAGAGAGGGCCTTAGAGGAAGGGGTGCGGGAGGTCTGGCTAGAGGTGCGAGAGAGCAACCAGACAGCCCAGAAACTCTATGCCTCCTTGGGCTTTTCTCCGGTGGGCTATCGCCTCAAATATTACCCCGATACCGGAGAGAACGCCCTGGTTATGCGGCTTTCCTTGACGGAAGTTCCGGAAATTCTTACCTTTTCTAACAAAGACAAGAGGAGGTAGCTTTTATGGGGGTGAGAGTAGGTATCAACGGCTTCGGAAGGATCGGTAGAGCTATTTTTCGAGCGGCTGCCAAATATCCGGAATTTAAAGAGATCGAAATTGTAGCGATAAACGATTTGGCAGATGCGGCCACTTTGGCCCATCTTTTGAAATACGATTCGGTGTTCGGTCCCTTCCCTCACGAGATCCGGGCCGAAGAGGGGGCCTTTTATGTGGACGGGCGGGAGATTCGGGTCTTTCAGGAGCGGGAGCCTTCGGCCATTCCCTGGCGAGAGAAGGGAGTGGACTATGTGATCGAGGCCACCGGGCGTTTTACCGACGGGAACCTAGCCCGCGGGCATCTTTCCGCCGGGGCCCGGCGAGTGATCATTACCGCCCCGGCTAAAAACGAGGATGTGACCGTGGTCATGGGGGTCAACGAGGACGAGTATGATCCTGCCCGGCACCAGGTGGTCTCCAACGCCTCCTGTACCACCAACTGTCTGGCCCCGGTCCTGAAGGTCCTTCTAGATCGCTTCGGGGTCAAAAGAGGTCTGATGACCACCGTCCACGCCTACACCAATGACCAGCGGATCCTGGATCTACCCCACAAGGACTTGCGGCGGGCCCGGGCCGCGGCCCTCAACATGATCCCCACCAAGACCGGGGCCGCCGTGGCCGTGGGGAGAGTGCTCCCCGAGCTGCAGGGAAAGATCGACGGAATGGCCATTCGCGTCCCCACGCCGGATGTCTCTCTGGTGGATCTAGTGGTGGAGGTGGAGAAGGAAACCACCGTCCCGGAGGTCAATCAGGCCTTCAAAGAGGCCCAGAGCCGCTATCTGGGATATATCGAGGAGCCTCTGGTCTCCCAGGACCTGGTGGGAGACCCCCATTCGGCAATCGTGGATGGGCTTTCCACTAAGGTGATCGAAGGGCGCATGGTGAAGGTCCTGGCTTGGTACGACAACGAGTGGGGCTACTCCAACCGGGTGCTGGACCTCATCCTCTACATGGCTTCTAAAGAGATGTAGAGACCTTTTGAAAGCGATGCAGGGTTTTACCTCTAAAGCCTTGCTGGCCAACCTAGCCCAGACCGCGGTGCAGGAGGTGCGCCCGGATGAGCGCCACCTGGTCCTGGTGGAGGCGGTGACGGGTTATCAGGGGCTGGAAAAGCAAGCCCGAGAGCTCCTTCGGGAAGCCCATCACCCCTATCGAAATCTCCGGTTGGTGTTGGCTGATCTACGTTCTTTCTCCCTTAAGAATCTGCGGGTGATCCTGCGTCATCCCAAGGGCCCTCAGGCCCTGTGGGTGATATGTGAGATATTCTTCTGGGGCTTCGGGGAAAAGAAAAAGGAGATTTGGGCCCAGGCGGCGGAAGGACTCTTTTCCGTCCTGGAAAAGACCTTTGAGTGCCTATCCCGAGAGGAATGGCCCCGCTACGTGCCGGTCCTTTCCGGGATCTTCGGGGCCCTGGAAGGGCTTCCCGAGGAACGCTGGGAGGTCTTTCTGGAGAGCTATTGCTCCTTCAAGAGGCTCGCGGAGCGCTACCTCCGCCACAGCCCGGAGCCTGTCCCTCCCAACCTGCGGAGCCTTCTGGCCCGGGCCCTGCGTTTGACTTATCAACACTGGCTGCGGAGTCCGGACCCGGCACGTTTCTTCTCTAAAATTCCTGGTTATGCGGAGCTGGTAAGGCCGGTCTCGCATCGCACCCTGCGCACCTATCTCCAGAGACTGGAGGGAGATCTCCCTCTGGAAGAGCTTCTGGAGCTTCCGGATCATCTGGATCTCGTGCGAGCCTTCCGAGAGATTGCGGCTCAGCTTCCAGCCTTAGCCCCTCCGGGAGAGGAAGACCTGCGGCTTCTCTTCCTCTTTCGCATGGCGGAAAACCCGGTGCTTTCCTTGATCCACGAAGAAGTCCTCCGGGAGATCAATCGGGCCCTGGTGGAGCTCATCCGCAAGGAGCCCCCGGAGGAGTTGGATCGCTTCGTGGTGCGGACCTTCGAAATCCTGAAGGGCAAGGTACGGCTCTTCCCCTGGACCGCCCTTCAGTGCATCAAAAACCTGGGCTTTGAGATCCTGGAGCGCCGGGACCCGCATCTGGCGGAGGTCTTCGTAGAAGAAGTGGTCAAGTTCGGCTTTCAGTATCCGGAGATCCGGGGGGTAGATCAAGAGTGGCATGTGCTTTCCAATCCGGCCCATTTATTGAACGTGCGGGTGTGGCTGGAGATCTTCGAAAAGAATCCCAAGTGGTGTGTGACCCTCCTTTCGGCCCTTATCATCAATCTCAAACTGGCTGGGACCTGCATCCGGGACACCGACCTCTTTCAGAAGGACGTCACCCGTCTCCTCAACGCGGACATCGCCCCGGTCTATAACCTGGTGAAACAGTTCTGCCGCCTGCTTCCCGTCTATTTCAACGAGATCGGGGCCGAAGGGCGTCTGCGGGATGTTTCCACGGAAATAGATGAGATCCATCAGCGCCGGGATCCCCTCATCCACTTTCTTCGCAAACAGAGCCATGTGGAAAGTTCCAACCTCATCGTGGACTTTATCGGGGCCATCTTCCGTTATTGGTTGACCCTGGATAAGAGGCCCTTAAGGCCCTATCTCCCCACGGAGCTTTGGGAAAACCTTTCTCCAGAGTCCGCATTCACCCAGGAGGCCCATCAGGCGGTCAAGTACCTCTTTTCCGCTTTAGGGATGCGTGACCCGGAGCTCTTGCTTCGGAAGGATCTGGAGGAGATTCGGGAAGTATTAGAGGGGGCCCCGGTCTCGGAGGAGGAAAGGCGTCGGGTTTTTCTCCTCTGCGAGATGTATCAACTGGAACACGAAAAGTACAGCTTCTCCGCCGAGGATCTTCGGGAGCATCTCCTGCGGGCCAAACTCTTGGGCTTTGAAGGTACGGAGGCTCTGCTGGAGGCCCTAGAGAATCCGCGGGTGGAAAAACGCCTGAAAGCCCTCTTGGACTACCTAATCTATCTCCGGGACATCATCCTCTCTCCGGAGAGGTTCCCGGCCCGGGAAGACATCTATCTCAAGCGCCATATTGCCGCGGACATACCCTCCATGTACGGGCGCTATCACGAAAGAAAATTCGATGCCCTGGGGTTGAGTTTTCGGCTGGAGGCCCTGGCCCGGAATTACTTCGAGGAGCTGGTCCAGGGCTTCGATCCGCCCTTCATCACCCGAGCCACTTTTTTTAAGATTCTCAAATACTTGGAGCTCTTCCGCAAGGCCCTGGAGGTAGAGGGGATCACTTCGAAGAAGTTCGACCTCTATGTCCAGTTTTTGGAGATCTCTCTCCGGATGGGGGCCTTTACCTACACCCAGTACCTGGATGTCTTCCGGGGATTACTGGAAGGGGTAAGGCACATCATCAAGACCTATTATGTGAGCCCCCATGTGGAGAACCTAGGAATTATTCTGCGCCAGATTCCTCGGCGTCAGCTCCTGCCCCGGTATCGCAGGGAGGTCAGCGGGCTTTCTCCAGAGGAGTTTGTGCATCGGGTCACGGAAAACTTTACCCGCGATCTGGTGGCCTCTTCCTTTGTGCTCCAGTCCTTGGACAACTTTGTGACCCGGATCTACCAGATCCTTCTCAAGCAGCGGGAGCGGCTCGATCCTCGGGATCTGGACCTCCTGATGAGTTACGATCCGGAAAGGGCTATCTGTGATCTCCAGAACCCCAATCCTCTCACCCGGGACCTCATTCATCTGGGCAACAAGGCTTACAATCTTCTTCTTTTGGTGGAAGAGAAGGTGCCGGTCCCTCCGGCCTTTGTGATTACTACGGAGGTCTATCGGTGTCGTCCGGTGATCCGCCGCTATCGGGAAGCCTATCAGGACCTCTTGGAGCGTGTGGAAGACCACGTGCGTCAGCTGGAGGAGCGCACCGGACGCCGCTTCGGTGATCCGGGCTATCCCCTTCTCCTTTCGGTGCGCAGCGGGGCTGCCATCACCATGCCGGGTATGATGTCCACCATCTTAAATTTGGGTTCTACCTTAGAGATCATTGAAGGGCTGGCGGAGAGCACGGGCAATCTTTGGTTTGCCTGGGATACCTATCGCAGATTCGTGCAGAGCTGGGCTATGGCCCACGGCCTGGAGCGGGAGCTTTTCAACCAGCTTATGCGGACCCACAAGCGCCTTTACCGGGTAAAGAAAAAGCGGGAGTTCTCGGGGGAGGAGATGCGGGAGCTGGCCCTGCTTTACCGCAAATTGGTGGAGAGCCACGGGATAGCCCTGCCCGACGACCCCTGGGAGCAATTGGTACGCGCCGTGGATCTCATCTTCGATTCCTGGAAGGCCCGCAAGGCCCGTCTCTACCGACAAATCATGGGACTCTCCGAGGACTGGGGCACAGCGGTCATTGTGCAGACCATGACCTTCGGCAATCGGGACCTCCGCTCCGGAACCGGCGTGCTTTTCACCGCTCCCCCATACGGCAAGCTCTCTCGCCTAGCCCTCTGGGGGGACTATACCCCAGGAAACCAGGGAGAGGACATTGTCTCCGGGCTGGTAAACACCTATCCCATCTCCGTAGAACAGCGCAAGCGGGAGGGCAGGGAAGGGCCCTCGCTGGAGGAGGCCTTTCCCGAGATCTACCAGGCCCTTTTCGAGATCGCCCAGCATTTGGTCTACGCAAAGGGCTGGTCCCACCAGGAGATGGAATTCACCTTCGAGGGGCCTCGGCGGGAGGATCTTTACATTCTCCAGGTAAGGGACATGGTCACCCAGGAGGAACAGCCTCGGGTGCGGGTCTTCGAGCGGCCGGAGGAGCTGCAGAAGTACTTTCTGGGTCGGGGGATCGGGGTCTCAGGGGGGGCCCTATCTGGACGCGTGGTCTTCGATGCAGAAGATATCGAACGGTTGCGGAAAGAGGATCCGGAGGCCCCGCTCATCCTCCTGCGCTACGACACTGTCCCGGATGACATTAAGGAGATCAGCCAGGCCGATGGTCTTCTGACCGCCCGGGGCGGACAGACTTCACATGCGGCTATCGTGGCCTCGCGGCTGGGCAAGACCTGTGTGGTGGGGTGCGAGAGTCTGGTGCTGGAGGAAGAGTACAAGCGAGCGCGGTTTAACGGACGAGTGGTGCGTTTGGGAGAATGGATAAGCCTGGACGGGCTGAGGGGGAATGTGTATTGGGGCAAACACCCCATAAGAGAGGTGGTAAGCCTCGCCATAACCTAAAAAAGGAGGTCTGGGATGAAGTTGGGAATTAATGGTTTAGGAAGGATCGGGAAACTTACTCTTTGGCACCATGTAGCCCGGAAATACTTTGAGGGTATTGTGATCAATACCGGCCGAGAGGTGGGGCGATCTCTGGAGGATTTAGCGGCCTACATCGAAAAGGACAGCACTTACGGCCGCCTCTCCACCTATCTTTACGGTTATAAAGGGGGGCGGGTTATCGAGAATCTAAACGACAGAGAAGGCACCATGACCATCGACGGGGTGCCGGTGAAGATTCTGAGGGAGTCCCGTAATCCCAAAGACATCAAGTGGAAGGAGGAAGGGGTCAAACTGGTGATAGATTCTACCGGGGTTTTCCGCGATCCTCAGGCCGAGGCGGACGATCCCAAAGGGGCCTTGAGGGGGCATCTGGCTGCCGGGGCAGAAAAGGTTATCCTTTCGGCCCCCTTTAAACTCAAAGACAAGGAGAAGGGCTTTCCTGAGGACTCGGTAACCGTGGTCTATGGGATCAACACCGAGGACTTCCGGCCGGAGAAGCATCGAGTCATCTCTGCGGCCTCCTGTACCACTACTTGTCTCTCCTACATGGTGAAACCCCTTCTAGACCATTTCGGGGCCGACCGCATCCTTTCGGCCTCCATGGTCACGGTGCATGCGGTCACCAACTCCCAGTCGGTGCTGGACAAGCCTCCCAAGGCCGGAGCCAAGGATTTGCGCAAGACCCGGAGCATCTTCAACAATATCATCCTTACCACCACCGGGGCGGCGGAGGCCCTGGCCCTGGTCATTCCGGAGATGAGGCGCATCGGCTTCATGGCCGAAAGTGTGCGCATCCCCACCACCACCGGGAGCCTTATTGTGCTTGTGGTCAATCTCCGAGACGAGAGCCTGGAGAATCGCATCACCCGCGAGGTGATCAACGAGATCTATCAGAAGGCCGCCGAAGGACCCTATAAGCCTTATCTGGTCTTCACCATGGAGCAGAACGTTTCCTCGGACATCATTGGTTATCCCCGCGCCGCAGCCATTATTGAAGGGGCCGAGACCCATACCCGGACCGCTTTGGCCCGCGTGGATCTCACCAAGGTCTGCCAGGGGCTTCCCCCGGAAGAGGTGCAAAAGCTCTCCTCGGTGCACGTGGATGTGCCGGTGACCCAGGCGGTAATTTACGGCTGGTATGACAACGAGTTTGGGTCCTATGTGAACATGCTCGGGGATCTCACCGTGCACATCGCGGGCAAGATGCTCTAGGAGGCACCCCGGAGATCGAAAAATTTGAAGTGGGGGCAAAGCCCAAGAGCGGTCTTTTTCGAGGAGGTAGGGAGATGAAGGATATTAAGACTTTAGAGGTTTCGGGCAAGAGGGTCCTGGTGCGGGTGGACTACAATGTCCCCCTTTCCGAGGGCCAGGTGACGGATGACACCCGCATCCGGGCCAGTCTCCCCACCCTCCGTTGGCTCCGGGAAAAGGAGGCCAGGGTGATCCTCTGCTCCCACCTGGGGCGTCCCAAGGGCCAGCGGGTGCCGGAGATGAGTTTGCGTCCGGTGGCTGAAAGGCTTGCAGAACTCCTGGGGACCCCGGTGAAGTTCGTAGAGGACTGCATAGGGGAGGCGGTGGAGAAGGAGGTTCAGGCCCTCCAGCAAGGGGAGGTCCTCCTTCTGGAGAACCTTCGTTTTCACAAGGGGGAGACCAAGAACGACCCGGAATTTGCCGAAGCCCTGGCCCGGCTGGCCGAGGTGTATGTCAACGACGCCTTTTCCGTGAGCCATCGGGCGCACGCCTCGGTGGTAGGGGTGCCCCAGAGGCTAAAGGAGAAGGCCGCGGGCTTTCAGCTCAAGCGAGAGGTGGATTATCTCTCTCGGGCCCTGGAATCTCCAGAAAGGCCCCTGGTGGCGGTGGCCGGGGGGGCGAAGATCTCCGGAAAGATCGAGGTCCTAAATAACCTCCTTTCGCGGGTGGACAAGCTCCTTATCGGAGGGGCCATGGCCAACACCTTCCTGGCCTCTCAGGGGCTCTCTTTAGGTCGTTCCCTGGTGGAAGAGACGGAACTGGAGACCGCTCGAGAAATCCTCCTTGCGGCCCGGGAGCGGGGGGTGAAGGTCTATCTTCCGGTGGATCTGGTGGTGGCGGAAAGCCAAGAAGAAGAGGGAGAAGAGGTCCCGGTGAATAGGGTTCCGGAGAGCAAGGCGGCCTATGATATCGGGGAGGAGACCGTAGCCCTTTTCACGAGGGCCCTTTCCAGGGCGGGGACTATCCTCTGGAACGGGCCGCTAGGACTCTTTGAAAAGCCGGCCTTTGCTAAAGGAACGGTGGCCGTGGCCCGGGCCATAGCCGCAGAAAACGCCCTTACCCTTGCCGGGGGAGGAGATACCCTCGCGGCTATCAAAGCGGCAGGGGTAACCCACGCCTTTTCTTATCTTTCCACTGGAGGAGGGGCCTTTCTCGAATTTCTGGCAGGAAAGGAGCTTCCCGGACTCAAGGCCTTGGAGTAGGGGAGGAAAGGAGATGTACTTTTTTGAAACAGCGATTCATAATCACGGTTAGCCCGGCCTGGCGGGCGATTTCTGCGGCCTCGGGGCTCACGATCCCCTCTTGCAGCCAAAGCACCCGGGCCCCGATCTTCACCGCTTCTTCGGCTATAGGGGGTACCATATCCGGCCGGCGGAAGACGATGACCACCTCCGGACGCTGGTCTTCGGGGATAGCCGCCAAAGAGGGGTAGCAGGTCTGGCCTAAGATCTCCTTTTGTCCGGGATTTACCGGGACCACCTCAAAGCCCTGCTGCAGAAGATACTGCATCACCTGATGACTGGGTCTTTCCGGCTTAGGACTGGCCCCTACGATGGCCAGACGCCGGTACTTCTTCACCGTCTCCAGAGCCTCAGGCTCAACCTGAGAATAATCTGGGAGCTTACAAGCCTCAGGCATATTTTACGATTTTAGCAAAGGTTTCCGGATTAAGAGAAGCCCCGCCCACTAAGGCCCCATCCACATCTGGCTGACTCATCAAGTCGGAAATATTCTCGGGCTTGACGCTACCTCCGTAGAGGATGCGGACCTCTTGGGCCCACTCTTTTCCTCCCAGGTCTGCCAAGAGCTTTCGTACATAGCTTTGGGCCTCTTGAGCCTGCTCCGGAGTAGCGGTCTTACCGGTCCCTATAGCCCAGACCGGCTCATAGGCTACCACCAGATCCCGCAGATCCTCGCGGGTGAAGCCCTGAAGAGCCGCCTGCACCTGCCGTCCGAGCACCTCTAGGGTCCTCCCCGCTTCCCTTTCCTCTAAAGTTTCCCCTATACAGAGGATGGGCCGCAATCCCGCCCCTATCACCCCTTCCAGCCTCTTGCGGATCATCTCGTCCGTCTCCCCGAAGATATGCCTCCTTTCCGAATGTCCTAAAATGACGTAAGTTACGCCGCATTCCTTAAGCATTAGGGGAGATATTTCCCCGGTGAAGGCTCCGGACTCGGCCCAGTGGGCGTTCTGGGCGGCCAGCCGAACGGCCGTCCCTGCGAGCTCGTGCCCTGCAATCCAGAGAGCGGTAAAAGGGGGGGCCAGAACTATCTCTCGATCTTCCACATCCCTTACCAGCTCCCGAAAACTTTTAATGTATTCCAGGGTCTCCCGGACCGTCTTATGCATTTTCCAATTACCTGCAATTAAAGGCCTCCTCATCTCCCTCCCCTCCGACTTTTTTCCATAATAGGCCCTGTGATCCCTTTTGTCCAGATTTTAATAGAAAGCTCCCCCAAACCTTTCTAAAGGCCTCAAAAAATCAGAGGTCTTCGGCAGCTTTTTAACGCAAACTTGGGGGCTGATTTTTTCAAAATGCTACGGAAATTTCATGACTTGATGACTTGACCCGTAGGCGGGTTTTCGGCTAAATAGGAAGAGGCTATGGGGGTAGATTTCCCGCACCGGCATCTCTTGGAGATCGGGCCTCTTTCGGCGGAGGATATCTGGACCGTTCTTCACACAGCCCGCAATCTTAAGGAGGTCCTCCAGAGACCCATTCCCAAGGTCCCCACCCTGCGGGGGAAGGTGGTGGCCAATCTCTTTTTTGAACCCAGCACCCGCACCAAGCTTTCCTTTGAGCGGGCGGCCAAAGTGCTTTCGGCAGAGGTGCTCAACTTTTCCGCCCGAGGCAGCAGTTTGGAAAAGGGGGAAAATCTTCTGGATACGGTGAGAAATTTGGCAGCTCTAGGGCCGGATCTTTTTGTCATTCGGCATGGGGCCTCCGGAGCGCCGCACTTTGTGGCCCGTAAAACCGGCATCCCTGTAATCAATGCCGGTGACGGCTTTCACGAACACCCCACCCAGGCCCTCTTAGACCTCCTCACGGTCTGGGAGAAGAAAGGCGACTTTCAGGGACTGAAGGTGGCCATCCTTGGAGACATCCGGCACAGCCGAGTAGCCCATTCCGACATCTTGGCCTTTCGCAAGATGGGGGCGGAGGTCTGGGTCTCCGGGCCGGGGACCATGCTCCCTCCGGAAAGGGAGGCCCTAGGGGCCCGGGTGACCCGGCGGGTGGAGGAGGCCCTAGAGGGGGCGGATGTGGTCATGGCCCTGCGGGTGCAGAAGGAACGCCACGGACGCCCCCTCTTTCCCAGCTGGCACGAATACGCCCGGTTTTTCGGACTTAACCGCCGGGGACTCTCTCGAGCGGCTAAGGGAGCGCTCCTCATGCACCCCGGCCCTATCAACTGGGGGGTGGAATTGGCTCCGGAGCTGGAGGACTTTCCGGGTCAGGTCATCCTGGAGCAGGTGGAAAACGGGGTGGCCGTGCGCATGGCCCTCCTTCTTCTGCTCCTCAAGGCGGCGGAGGCATGAGGCCCCGGACCCTCTTGGAGAAGGGAAAGTGGCTCCTCAATCTGGCTTGGGCCTTAATGGTCGTGGGAGTGATCTCTCGAAACCTTTTCCCAATGATTGCTTTGGCTATGGCCCTTCTCATGAATGACAATCTTTGTCTACGGAATTATGTTGATTGAATAATAAGGAGGATGTAAGAGCTTTGAAAAAACTTCTTTTTTTCGGAAGTCCGGGCCTTTTGAGAGGAACGGTCGTTCTTTTCTGGCAGGCTTGGGAGAAACGCAAAGCTAAAGCCTTATAACCCAAGAGGCTATATATTTATGAGGCTCCTTCTGCGTAAGGCTCGGATCTTGGACCCCTCCCAGGGACTCGATCTCGAGGGAGATATCCTGATCGAGGGAGGCCGCATTGCGGCCCTGGATCGGGAGATTCCGCCCCCGGAGGGCTGCGAGGTGCTTGAGGCCCGGGGGCTCTGGGCCCTTCCCGGCCTCATCGATATGCACGTTCATCTGCGGGAGCCCGGGGAGGAATGGAAGGAAGACATAGAAAGCGGGACCACGGCTGCGGTAGCTGGAGGCTTTACTGCGGTGGCCTGTATGCCCAACACCCGCCCTCCGAACGATTCTCCGGAGGTCACCCGTTATATCCTCTCGCGGGCCCGGGAGGTGGGCCGAGCACGGGTCTGGCCCGTGGCCTGCATCTCCAAGGGGCAGGCCGGTCAGGAACTGGCCCCCTTTGGAGAGCTCCAGGAGGCCGGGGCGGTGGCCCTCTCCGACGACGGGCGACCGGTGGCCGACTCTGGGCTCATGCGCCTGGCTCTGGAATATGCGGCCAGCTTCGAGCTTCCGGTGATTTCCCATGCAGAAGATCCGGGGCTTTCCGCCGGGGGGCAGGTGAACGAAGGCCCGGTGGCCGCCCGCCTGGGTCTTAAGGGTATCCCCGCGGAGGCAGAGGCGGTGGCTGTTTTTAGGGAGGTGCGCCTGGCTGCCCTCACCGGGACCCCGGTGCACATCGCCCATGTATCCACGGCGCTCTCCGTGGAAATCCTCCGGCGGGCCAAGGAAGAGGGCCTCCCGGTGACCGCGGAAACCGCCCCGCACTATTTTACTCTTACCGAAGAAGCCGTACTGGACTATAACACCCACGCCAAGGTCAACCCCCCTCTGCGCACCGAGACCGACCGGGAGGCCGTGCGGCAGGCCCTGGCCGAAGGGGTCATCGACGCCGTAGCCACGGATCATGCTCCCCACAGCCCTCTGGAAAAGGAGGTAGAGTTCCCGGCCGCGGCCTTTGGACTCATCGGGCTGGAGACTGCGGTACCCCTTACCCTGAACCTGGTCCGCGAGGGTCTTATCAGCCCCCTGCGCTTGGCCGAGCTCCTTTCCACGGCCCCGGCCAGAATCCTCAAAATATCCGGGGGGACGCTTAAACCCGGCTCTCCGGCAGATGTCACCCTCGTCGATCCCGAGCTCACCTGGGTGGTCACGGAGGAGGCCCTTCACTCCAAGAGTAAGAACTCCCCCTTTCTGGGCTGGGAGATGCGAGGCAGGGCGGTGCTCACCCTGGTGGGAGGAGAGGTCCGGTGGCGTCTTCGGTAAAGAAGCCCTGGGGCGGGCGCTTTCAGGAAGAGACCGACCGACTGGTGGAGGAATTTACGGAATCGGTCTCCTTTGATCAACGTTTGGCCCTTTACGACATAAAACAGGATCTTGCGCATCTCGAGGCCTTAAAGCGCGCCGGGGTGATCAATAAGGAGGAGGCGGAAAGCATCGCCCAGGGTCTTACGGCAATCGAAACCGAGATCCGCGAAGGACGTTTTGTCTTCCGCCCGGAGCTTGAGGATGTGCACATGAATATCGAGGCCGCCCTGCGGGAGAAGATCGGGCCGCTGGCCGGAAAGCTCCACACCGGGCGCAGTCGCAACGATCAGGTAGCCACGGACTTCCGCCTCTACCTTATGGAGGAGATTCGAGAGGTGCTGCGCCTTCTTCACCACTTGAGGAGGGCCTTGGTGGACAAGGCTGGGGAGGGTCTGCAGATTATCCTCCCGGGGTTCACCCATCTTCAACACGCTCAGCCGGTGCTCTGGGCGCACCATCTTCTGGCCTATTACGAGATGTTTCGCCGGGACGCAGCTCGCTTTCAGGGGACCCTGGAGCGCACGGCGGAGTGTCCTCTGGGTTCGGCGGCCCTGGCGGGAACTCCCTACCCCTTGGATCGGGAGCTCACCGCGCGGCTGCTGGGTTTCGCCCGCCCCTCGCGCAACAGCATGGACGCCGTATCCGACCGGGATTTCGTCCTGGAATTCCTTTTCGACGCGGCCCTCACCATGATGCATCTTTCCCGTCTGGCCGAAGAGGTCGTCCTCTGGATGAGTCCGGAATTCGGCTTCGTGGACCTTCCCGACGCCCTCTGCACCGGCTCTTCCATCATGCCTCAGAAGAAAAACCCCGACCTGGCCGAACTCCTGCGGGGAAAATGCGGCCGGGTTTACGGAAATCTCCTCACCCTTCTTACGGTGATGAAAGGTCTGCCTTTGACTTATAACCGCGATCTCCAGGAGGATAAGGAGCCGGCCTTCGATACCGCAGACACGCTCAAGGTCTCGTTGCGGGTGGCGATCCGGATGGTGCAAGGGCTTTCTCCTCGGGTCGAGAGGATGCGGGCCGCGGCAGAGGAGGGGCACCCCACGGCCACAGACCTTGCGGACTATTTGGTGATGAAGGGGCTTCCCTTTCGCCAGGCCCACGAGCTCACGGGGCGCCTGGTGGCCTTTGCCGAAGAAAGGGGACTTAAACTCTGGGAGATCCCGCTCGAGGACCTGCGGCGCTTTTCGGATCTCATCGAAGAGGATGTTTATGCCTGGCTTTCGGTGGAGGGTTCGGTGGCCCGGCGGCGCACCTATGGGGGAACAGCCCCGGAGCGGGTGCGCGAGGCCGTGATCCAGGCCCAAAGAGAACTGCAAGAGGAGCTGGAAGAGCTTGAAAGGTCCCTTTGAAAGGCCTCCTGAGAGGTATTATCCGGTCTTCCTGAGACTGGAGGGGCGTCTTTGTGTGGTGGTAGGTGGGGGGAAGGTGGCGGAACGCAAGGTGGAGGCCCTGCTTTCCGCCGGGGCCCGGGTACGGGTGATCGCTCCTCAAGTTACAGCCGAGCTCCAAAGGTGGGCGGAAGAGGGGCGGATAGAGCTGGAGCTCCGTCCTTATCAGGAAGGGGATCTTTCCGGGGCCTGGCTGGCCATAGCGGCCACCGACGATCCGGAGGTGCAGAAGAGGGTCTTTTCCGAGGCCGAGGCCCGCGGTCTTTTCTGCAATGTGGTGGATAAACCTGAGCTCTGTTCCTTTATCGTGCCCTCGGTGGTGCGGCGAGGAAGGCTCCAGCTGGCCATTTCCACCTCTGGGGCCAGCCCGGCTACGGCTCGACGGATCCGGGAAAGATTGGAAGAGATCTTCGGCCCGGAATGGGCGCTCTATCTGGAGCTCATGGCCTACTGGCGACAAGAAATCCTTTCTCGAGGGCTTCCTGAAGAAGAGCGCAGAGCCCTCTTCCACCGCCTGGCCTTGGCCCCCATCCCGGAATGGATCCGTCAGGGCGACTGGCACTACCTCCGGGCCTTGGCCCAGAAGGAGGGGTTGCCCCTCCCAAGAGACCTTTGAGGCTTCGCCCTCAACGAAAGGGGCCCAAAATCTTCTCTAGATCTTTCAAACTGTAAGGCTTGCGGAGGAAAAAGATCCCCTCTTTTTGGACAAAAGAGAGGTCCTTTTCCGTGTAACCGGTGGCCAGAATCAGCGGCAGGTCTGGGTGACGAGCGCGGATTTCCTTGAGCCAGGCGCTTCCCTGTCCGTCAGGCAACACCTCGTCCGTGAGAACAGCCTCGATTTCTTTCTCGTGTTTTCGGAACTCCTGCCGGGCCTCCTCCAGAGTAGTGGCTGTAAAGACCTTCAAGCCCTGCATCTCTAGTAGTTCTTTAAGACCTTGGAGGACTTCCTCTTCATCTTCTACGAGAAGAATAGTTCGCGGCCCCCTTCGAGGCCAAGGTTTCTCAAATCCTTCAGCGGGCTTTTCCTCATCAGTTTCCAGGGGCTTTTCTGTGCATAAAGGAAAGGTTAGCTTGAAGAGGGCCCCTCCCTGGGCTCGATTAGAGGCCTGAATATCTCCTTCGTGGGCCTTTACGATACCGTAGACCACCGCTAGACCGAGCCCCGTCCCTTTATTAGGGCCCTTGGTAGTGAAAAAGGGATCGAAAATCCGGGTCAGGTTCTGGGGAGGGATCCCTGGCCCGGTATCTCCTACTTCTAACACGATCTTTGACCCCCGATTATAGGTGCGAAAGAAGATCTTTCCCCCTTCAGGCATGGCCTCCTGGGCATTAAGAAGGAGGTTCATCAGGGCCTGTTTGAGGGCCTGTGAGTTGCCCCGGACGGTGTCCTTGCGGGCCTCTAGTAGTGGCTCTACCCGAATATTTTCCCGCAAGAGTTTACGCGTGGAGCGGAGAAAATCTCTCAGCAAAGCGTGGAGGGAGAGGGGTTTTAATTCGAACTTTTCTCGCCGGGCGAAGAGGAGAAGTTCCCGGATGGTCTCGGCGCTCTGGGCCACCAGCTCGTCCATCTCCTTGAGCTCCGAAAGATCGGGATAGTGCAAACGCAACCGTTCTATGCGGGTCTTGAGCCCCATGAGAAAATTGTTCATTTGGTGGGCTAGACCTCCGGCCAGAGCCCCCAAGGCTTCCATCTTTTGCGCCTCCCGGAGGCGCTCCTCCAGCAGCTTCTCACGGGTAATATCCCTTTTTACGGCTATGAAATGGGTAATTTCTCCTTTTTCGTCTTTAATAGGGGATATACTGGCT
This sequence comes from Thermodesulfatator sp., assembly GCA_003978075.1. Classification (GTDB taxonomy): domain Bacteria; phylum Desulfobacterota; class Thermodesulfobacteria; order Thermodesulfobacteriales; family Thermodesulfobacteriaceae; genus Thermosulfurimonas_A. The sequence continues at coordinate 16,844 of QOAM01000073.1, forward strand.
CTTTCGTAATAAATCTCTCCATTGCGTTTGCGATTGATAAAAATCCCCTCCCAAGTTTTTCCGGATAGGATGGTCTGCCAGAGCTCTTGGTAGAACTCGCGGGAGTGTAGCCCGCTCTTAAAGACCGCTGGGGTTTTCCCCTGCAGCTCCTCCCTTTTCCAGCCGGTCACAGCCTCACAAGCGGGATTGACATAAAGGATGCGTCCTTTGCGGTCGGCGATGACGATACTTTCCTGGGTGTTTTCCACGGCCCTCCAAAGGAGCCGGAGAAGGCTTTGTTGTTGAGCTAGGGACAAGTCGCGCTGGACTAGGGCTCGAGCCAGTATTCCCAACTCGTCTTTCCTTTCGCACCAGGGGAGGTTTTGCAGAGACCCTGGAGGGGCCTCTCTCAGGGTTTCAGCCAGCTCCCTCAAGGGATGCAAACCCTTTTGAAGACCTTGGCGGATGAAGATCCACAGGAAAAGAAGCCCCCCTCCTCCGGAAAGCAACAGGACCAAAACCAAAAATACGAATTGTCTGTGCAAAAGACGCAGAGAATAACAAACTTGGATGCGGGCTATCTGTTGCCCCTTTTGGGTCTCTAGGGTTTGGGTCCAGGTCCTTTCGGAGCAATTCCCGTAGCGGTAAAGAAGAGAGCCCTTCAGATCGTAGATGCGTACTCCGGTAAGATTGGGATCCGTAAGAAGGCGTTCTCCTACGGAGTAGAGTCCAGTATAATCTTCGGTCAACAGGAAGTGGATCAGGGGTATGGAAGCGATGCGGACTTCACGCCTGATACCTTGTTTGAGGTTCAGACGTTCCCGCCAATAGACCGTGAAGCAGATGACCCCTAAGACAAAAATTCCCATGCCTGCAGCCACCCAGAAAACACGAGCGAACAAGACCTCCGAGAAGGTTTGGGCTTGGAAGAAGCGGGCCCGAAGAAAGGCCCTAACCTTAAAGGTTACCCCATCAGACCTCTCCACAAGGTCCGCTTGACTCGGGGCATTCTCATTTCTTCCAACCAGGTGCCAAAGATTTGGTAATGATGTTTTTCAGCCGTTAAGAAACGGGCCAGCCATTTCTTTTCTCGAGATTGGTAAGGTAGGGAAAGCATTTTCTGGTAAAGGGAGATGGCCCCTTGCTCGGCTTCAAGGTCTACTTGAAGGCACCGTTTTAGACTGGAGAAAGTTTGGGGCGGCCAGACGGCCAGAGTGGGTTCCTGTCCCCGGCGCTTGAGCATCTCCGAGAGGTGGACCGCGTGAAAGACTTCATCGCGAATGATCCCTTCGAGGACTTCCTCCCAATCTTTTCCTGCGGCCAGGGCCTTTCCTAGGTGTTGTATGTACTGGAGAATTACCCCGAACTCGTGTTGCAGGGCCAACTCCAAGTGAGCTATAAGAGGATCCTCCCGAGCCTCAATTTTGGGAGTTAAGACGATCTCTAACCCTGCAGCCGCCAGTAAAGCCAAAAAATCCCGTCTTTTCATGGCCTTTAAATTAAGCTTATGCACAAACCATTACTTGTCAATATTTGCTTGGGGGCCTCCGGGTTCGGGCAAAAATGCCGGACAAGGTGGGCGTCTTCTGGCCTTCCAGACCAAGCCCCACAGCCACATCAGGTATTCTTGAGTCAGAGGTAGATCGAGGAGTTTGAGAGATCTTACGGCACTACTGATGGACCGTGCTCCCTGGAGGATGGAAAAGGCCACCTGGAAGTAGTCTTCGGGGAGGTAGCGGGTTTGGCTGAGTGCGGGCATTACCACAGGGAAAGAGGGCCCTCCTATCTGGAGGGTTCTGGTGTAAAAGCCGTTTCCCTTGTCTTCGGGGTGGTGTTTGAGGTGGACTTCCCGGTGGGCTAGCCCCAGATGTTTAAACAGCCAGGAGAAAAACTCCTGGGGGACGAATTCTTGCCACCGTTCGAAATTCTAGAAATTTTTGGTTCTTCGCCATTTTATGTGGAATTTAGGATCTCGGGTAGAGGAGCAGCAAGAAGGTAGATCATGGTGATGAAGGTCTTCACGTTCCTGTATCCCCTGGCTCTCCTTCTGGCCGCCTGGAAGATACCATTCAAGGCCTCCAGCCGAGCATTCGTATAG
>QOAM01000074.1 GCA_003978075.1 Thermodesulfatator sp.
ACACCGAGGTCATCTTGGGGTATGTGGAGGGGATAGACGAGGGGCGGACCTTTGTGGAGGTGGCGCGCCGGATCTCTTATCAGAAGCCCATCGTGATCTTCAAAGGCGGGCTTACGGCTGCCGGGGCCCGGGCGGCCTCTTCCCATACCGGCTCCCTGGCGGGCTCGGAGGTGGCCTATCGTGCGGCCTTCAAGCAGGCCGGCGTACTCTGGACGGAACACCTGCGGGACTTCTTCAACCTGGCCCGCTTTCTGGCCTGGCAACCCCTGCCCCCAGGCCCTCGGCTGGTGGTGATCACCAATTCCGGAGGACCGGGGATCATCGCTGCCGACGCCTGTGAGAAATCCGCTCTGGAGCTGCCCTCGCTCCCCGGAAAGGTTGTGGAGAAACTTCGCCAATTTCTGCCCCCTCACGCCTCTTTTTACAATCCAGTGGATCTTCTGGGAGACGCGGATGCCCAGCGCTACTTCGAGGCCCTGAAGGTCCTTCTTGGGGAAAAGCGGGTGGATGCGGTGTTGGTCATCCTTTCCCGTACGGCTACGGTGGAACCCCGCGAGGTAGCCCGGGGGCTCAAGAACTTTCGGGGACGCAAGCCCTTAGCCGCCTGTTTTCTGGGTGAGGAGAACTTCCGCACCGTACGGCGCGATCTCCTACGGGCCGGCATTCCCCCCTTCAAGTATCCCGAGGAGGCCGTGCAGGCCCTAGAGAAGGCCTGGCTCTATCATTTCTATCGCAGCCGTCCTCAAGAGGAACCCTCGCGCCCGGCGGTGGATTTTGCCCGGGCCCGGGCGGTCTTGGAGAACGCTCGCCAGGCTGGCCGCTCCACCCTCTTAGATTACGAGGTGCGGGAGTTGTTGGAGGCCTACGGGTTCCGTTTTCCCAAATCCCTCCTGGCCCGCACCACCGAAGAAGCCGTGCTCGCGGCCCGGGTGGTGGGCTATCCGGTGGTGCTAAAGATCGTCTCCCCGGACATCCTTCACAAGACCGATGTAGGAGGGGTAAAAACTCACCTCTCCAACGAAGAGGCCTTGCGACGGGCCTTTCTCGAAATCACCGCCAATGTCCGCCGTCGGCGTCCCGGGGCCACTATCCTAGGGGTCCTGGTGCAGGAAATGGTCAAAGAAGGGCGGGAGGTCATCCTGGGCTTTATCCGCGACCACCAGTTCGGTCCCCTGGTCATGTTCGGGCTGGGGGGGATCTATGTGGAAGTCCTCCGGGACGTCTCCTTCCGACTGGCCCCCCTGACTCTGACGGAGGCCCGGGAGATGGTGCGCGAGATCCGCAGCTACCCCCTCCTCAAAGGGGTGCGGGGGACTAAAGAGGCGGATCTTAAGGCCCTCACCGAGGCCCTGGTGAGGTTCTCCTTCCTGGTCTCGGATTTTCCCGAGCTGGCCGAAGGAGAAATTAACCCCCTTATGGTGCGCCCCCGGGGCAAGGGGGTGGTAGCGGTGGACGCCCGCTTCGTCTTAGGAGGTCTATCATGATGATCTATGTAACCTCTATCCAACCTTTTGCGGGAAAGACCCTCACCCTCCTAGGCCTGGGCCGTTTTCTAGCCTCCCAAGGGCCACTGGCCTATCTCAAGACCCTAGGCAACCGTCCGGTTCTCCACCAGGGGGTTCTCACCGACCAGGACGCCCTTACCGTAGTCCAGGCCCTGGGGCTCGACCTTCCCCTTCAGGACCTCTGTGCCCTGGTGGTCACCCAGGACGCGGTGGTAGAGGCCCTGGAAAAGGGGCCTGCAGATCTCTTGGGCCTGATCCGCAAAAAACTGGCTCCTTATCGCGACCGCCTCCTTCTCCTAAGCGGCTTCGGGACCCTTTATTCCGGAAAATACCTAGGGGCCTCCAACCTGGAAATAATCAAGGCCTTAGGGGCCCAAGTGGTCCTCACCCTGCGCTGGGAGGGGGAATACCTCCTGGATCCCCTCCTCAAGGCCCAGGAGGAATTAGGCGAAGCCCTTTCCGGGATAGTGATAAACGCCTTACGCGAAGAGACCCGCTCCTTCTACGAGAACCTGATTCGGCCCTTCTTGGAAAGGCAGGGTTTCCGTCTTTTGGGGGAGATCCCTTACGATCCCTTCTTGGAAGCGGTCTCCGTAGGGGAGCTACGCAATTTCATCGGAGGAGACCTTCTGATTCCTGGGCAGGAGGAGCGGCTGGTGGAGCGCTTTCTCATCGGGGGTATGCAGGTGGATCAAGCCATCACTTATTTTCGCAAGGCGCCGCGCTTCGGGGTCATCGTGGGGGGAGATCGCTCGGACATCCAGCTTGCGGCCATCGAGACCGGGGCCGTGTGTCTCATCCTTACTGGAGGCCTTTATCCCAACGAGATCATCCTCTCCCGGGCTGAAGAGGCCGGAGTGGCCGTCCTGGTGATCCCTGACGATACCTATTCTGCGGCCCGCAAGGTGGAACAACTCCCCCGCCTCACCCGCCTCCAACACCCAGCCAAGCTGCAACGGGCCTTTCAACTTCTGGACCGACACCTAGAACTCGACCGCCTGACCCGCCTTCTAGAAGCGTAAAAAGAGGGGGGCGAAGGCCCCCCTTATACCTTATTTAGATTTCTTCGCCGCCCGCTTAAATTCCAGCCAGTCCTTCATGGCCTGTAGGTTCTTGTTCAGGTACCAGCGACCGTTGGCGAAAGTCCCGTAATCCGCTCCAGCCATGGCTGAGGCGAAGCGCACAGAATTGGCGTAGAAGAGCCACTGCTCCACCCACATCTTTTCGATGGCCTCGTCAAAGATGCTGGAGGGCAGACCCTTGGCCAAGCCTTCCTTCCAGGCGGTAAGCACTATCTGGGTGGCGGCCAGGGTCTGTTGATTGGTGGTCTCGATGGCCTTGTGGAAGCGGGTAAAGAAGTTTTCCACCCAGCCCGTGGCATGGCAGGCGGAGCAGACGGCCTTCATACGCGCCTCTCGCCGGGCCATCTCCTTCTGGTCAATAAGATACGAGGAAACCGGTTCACCGGTGAGCTCGGTGGGCAGAGGCAGACCGGCCTTGTTCTTGATAATGGTGGTGTCGGCCTCTTTAGGATGGGGATGGGCGTAAATCAGTCCGAAGATCCTCCAAGCGCTCCGATCGTTCATCTGATGGGTCCTCTGAGCGATTACCTGGCCGTCCTGGTCCACGATCAGGCTCACATGGCAAGTGGCGCAGGTGGGGGCCTTAAAATCGCGCCCTACCACCCAGGGCACATCCTCAAAGTTCCACTCCTTGCCCTGGGAACTATAGATGTTCCCGTGCTTGCTCACCACATAGACCTTGTAAGCCGGCACATCCGGCCCCTTGTGGCACTGGGCACAGGTGTAAGGTTTACGGGCCACCTCTATGGAAAAGGAATGCCTAGGATGACAGGAGGTGCAGGCCCCTTCAGAACCGTCTGGATTGACCCGCCCCACACCCTGATTGGGCCAACCGGAAAGCACGGGGAACTTCATCTCCCCCAGCTGCGTCTTCCTAGTGACCTGGCCCTGGACCTCCACCTTAGTGCCGTGGCAAGAAAGACAGGCGTCCCCCATGGTGAGTGCATGGGGAGTAGCGTAGTTTAACTGACCCTTCTCAAACTTCTGAGGGCCCAGGGAGGTGTCGAGCAGGTTGTGATAAACGGGGTTTTTCAAAAGGTTGCGGTGAGCCTTGGCCATGAGATTGCGCTCGTACTGGGCCACCTCCTGCGCATGGCAGACCTGGCAATCTTTAGGGGTCACCACCACATGGACCTTAAAACCGTTGTGTTCGAAGGTGTCCTTGTGGAAATTGGGGTTCAAGGTGTGGCATTCGGCGCATCCTACCACTACGTCCTTCTTGTCCTGCGGCACCTGGGAGACACTGATTCTTCGGGCCAAAGGGGCCCTTTTCAGGGCCTCTCCCGGGGTAACCCGGGCATGTAAACTACTCTTCCAGTCGGCCACAATGCCCGGGGTCACCATCTGGTGACACCCCAAACAGGTCTGCGTAGCCTCACTCACCGGAGGCTCCCCCCAGGCCGGAAGCGCAAGCAGAAGAACTAACCCTAAAAAAGCTCCGATCCTCAGCCATCCTCTCATGATTTCACCTCCTCCAATTTTTGTTTGAGAAAAGCCCCCTTCCTTTGGAGACGAAGCCCCTCCAAGTTTACCATTTTTACGACCTTGGCCAAATTTATAGAAACTTGGCGGAAAAAAGTCAAGCAAGAAGGCCCTGAAAGGTCGCTCCATGCCTTGAGAAGGAGGGGCAGAGGCGTTTAAAATCCCCTCCATGGATCTTTTTTCGCGGCTGGTGGCCTGGGTGGCGGTCCTTTCTTGGCCGGTGATCCCTCTCTTTTGGATCCCGCTGCACCTCCTCCCCTCCTTCGCTAAGCGCCTCGGCTGGGCCTATTATCTTCTAACCTTCGGCCTCTGGCTCCTTCTGGCGGACCTTTTCTGGGCCACGCGCCTTGCCACGCTCTGGGCCCCGTTCTCCTTTCCGGTGATTTTAAAAGTGGTTGGAGGGTTGGGTGTGCTCGCCGGGGCCCTTCTCCAGGGGCTTTGTGCCCTCTGGCTTCGGGGACAAATTGTGGGCCGAGGAATCCTCAATCCCCGACCGGAGGATCGTCTGGTCACTCAGGGCCCTTTCCGCTACCTGCGCCACCCCACCTATCTGGCCCACGCCCTCTTTTTCTGGGGGGCCTTCTTCTTTTCCGGATATCCGACGGTGGCCCTGGTGGCCCTCGTCGACCTGATCCTCACCTGGCTAGTCATTGTCCCCCGGGAGGAACGGGAGCTTGAGGAACGCTTCGGAGAAGCCTGGCGGGATTACACCCGTCGCACGCCCCGGGTCTTTCCCCGCTGGAGGTCCTCATGAAGATCGCCTTTTATCGCAAGATGGCCGTGGTGGCCCTTCTTTATCTGGCCGAGGGGCTTCCCTTCGGTTTCGTTTATGTAACCCTCCCGGTGTACCTGCGCACCCAAGGGGTCAACCTGGTGAAGATTGGCCTCCTCTCTTTGGCCGGGCTGGCCTGGAGCCTCAAGCCTCTGTGGGCCCCTCTGGTGGATCGCTACGGGCGAAAATATTTTTGGATGGTAGGGGCCCTGCTGGCCCTGGCCCTTTCCGTAACCCTCCTTTCCTTAGTCCCTCCGGCGGGGAAACCCTACCTCCTCTTGGTCTTTCTCTGCACCTTTTCTTCCGCCACCCTGGATATCGCTGTGGACGGCTACACCATCGAACTCCTGGATGAAGAAGAACTCGGGCCGGGAAACGGGGTGCGGGTCTCGGCCTATCGGGTGGCCATGATCGGCTCCGGGGGGGGCCTGGTAGCTCTGGCCCATTTCCTCCGCTTTCAGCCGGCCTTCTTGGCCCTTACCGTGACCTTTCTTGCCTTAGCCGGCCTCATTCTCCTCCTTCCGGACACCCACCTTCCCTCCTCTTCCACCAAAACGCAGGATTTGTACGAACAGTACCTCCTGCCCTTGAAAGATCTTCTCCAAAGGCCCTATGCCCCGCTCCTTCTCCTCTTCGTGCTAACCTTCAAGATCGGTGATGCTACCATGGGGTCCATGATCTATCCCTTTTGGGTGGATCGGGGATTCAGCAAACTAGAGATCGGGCTCATCTCCGGAACCCTGGGGAGTTTGGCCACCATTGCCGGTTCGCTGGTCGGTGGGGGATTAGTGAGGGCTCTGGGGCTCTTTCGGGCCCTTTGGATGCTGGGGCTCACCCAGTCCCTTTCCAATTTGGGCTACGCCTACGCCGCACTTCCCTCTTCGGCTCGGTGGACGGTCTATGCGGCCTCGCTGGTGGAGAGTTTCACCGGAGGGCTAGGCACCGCCGCCTTTTTGGCCTTCCTCATGCGACTTTGTCGCCGGGACCTGAGCGCCAGTCAATACGCCTTGCTGGCCACCCTCTTCAGTCTGTCCTTCAATCTCTCGCGGGCCCTAGGAGGCTTAGGAGCCGAGGCCTGGGGCTATGCAGGCTTTTTCTTCTTTACCTTCTGGATCTCTCTGCCTCCGCTCCTTCTCATCCCTATCGTTTTTCGGGCCCTTCCAGAAATCCCCTCCGCTTCAGCATCTCCTACAGGGGGCTAGGGGCTTAAGGCCGGGCCTCGCGGATCTCCCGCACCCGGTTTTTTTCGTCCACATAAACGAGGCGAGCGGAAAACCGAGGAATTTCCTCTTCGCTCACCCAGGCGTAAGCGGCGATGATGACCTCGTCCCCCACCTCTCCCAGGCGGGCTGCGGCCCCATTAAGGACCACCTCTCCAGAGCCTCGGCGCCCTTGGATGACATAGGTCTCAAATCGGGCCCCGTTGGCCAGGTTGTAAATCCACACGGCCTCCAGAGGACAAAGCCCTGCCGCCTCCATGAGGTCCGGGTCCAGGGTGAGGCTCCCCTCGTAATAAAGCTCGCAGCCTGTGATGTGGGCCCGATGGATCTTGGCGCGGAGAAAGCGGCGATACACGGACTCAAGGCCTCAGGATGGTATTGTCAATGAGACGGGCCCGACCCACAAAGACCGCCAGGGCCAGAAGGGTGGGCCCGTCCACCTCGGCCTTTTCCTCCAAGGTCTCCGGATCGCGAAACTCCACATAATCGATGCGTGTGCCCGGGTGAGAGGTGATGAATTCCTCAATTTCTCTTCGAAGGACTTTGGTGCGGCGCTCACCTTGAGAGACCCGCCTGCGGACCAGCTCTAGCGCTCGGTAAAGGCTCAGGGCCGATTCCCGCTCCTCCGGTTGGAGGTAGGTGTTGCGGGAGCTCATGGCCAGCCCATCGGGCTCCCGCACCGTGGGATGAGGCACGATCTCGATGTCTAGATGAAGGTCCCGCACCATGCGCTCGATAACTTTGAGTTGCTGATAGTCTTTCTCCCCGAAGATCGCTAGGTGCGGCTTTACGATGTTGAAGAGCTTTAAGACCACAGTGCAGACCCCACGGAAGTGTCCGGGCCTCCGGGCCCCGCAGAGAGGCCTTGAAAGCTCCGTGACCTCGACGAAGGTCTGAAACCCCTCGGGATACATCTCCTCCACCGAAGGTACGAAGAGGATATCCACGCCCACGGACTCGGCCAGGCGTCGGTCACGCTCAAGATCCCGGGGGTAGCGGGCATAGTCCTCCTGAGGGCCGAACTGGATGGGGTTCACGAAGATCGAGACCACTACTATATCGGAGAGCCGGCGGGCCAGACGCATGAGGGAAAGGTGCCCCTCATGGAAGTAACCCATGGTGGGCACGAAGCCGATACGCCGGCCAGCATGACGCAACTCCTCCGCCCGGGCCTGCATCTCCGGCACCCGAAAGATGAGCTCCATCCTCTTCCATCACCCCGAAGGTCCCTGTCTCCTCAATTAAGTGTAATACCTGGCGGGGAAGGGCATCAAGGACGAGTTGCTCCAGGGCGGGATAGCCCCCGGGAAAGTCTCCCAGAAAGCAATCCAGAGGGTCGAGCTCACCGTTTCCGTTAGTGTCTTTAAGAAAGAAGACCACCCTCCTTTGAGAAAGGCCCACGATCTCTAGACTCCTTAGACCATCCTTGCGAGCCAGGGCCAGGAGATCCGCCCCGAAACCCTGCCCCAAAGGGAGCCACAGTTGGACCTTGCGCAGGGTCTCTTGGAATCTTCCTGGGGCGAGCTCCAAGAGGGTCTGGATCAAGGGCTTGCGACGGTCGTAGATGAGGACCGGTGTACCTGGAGAGACGAACCGGTAAAGTTTTTCTATGTCTTGGTTTTTCAAGGCGATGCAACCGTGGGTCCAGTCCCGATAGAGCTGAGATCCTTGACGACGAAAAAGTCCGCCACCGTGAAGCCCTACCCCGCCTCCTAAAGGCCCGGGAAGGGATCGGCCTTGAGACCAGGCTGCAAGATATTTCCTGAAGGCATCTTCCGAGATCCTTCCTTCCCACCGAGCCAGGAAGATGTCCTTGAGATTGGGATAGTTGAGGCCTACAAAGAGGTGGTAGCGCCGGGAGGGGTGTTTTTCGCGCACCTGGTAAAGCCCTTCCGGGGTGGCGAAATCCCCGCGGGCCCGCTTGGGAGAAAGGGGATCGAGCCCCAAAGAACAAGGAAAGACCGCTACCTCCCGCTCACCCTCGTAGAGATAAACTCGGCGGGCACTCTTCTCCACCACTACCCAGCGCGCTTTATTTGCTTTCGCCGGAATTATCTGCAGCAAGAAAGAGCACGCTAAAAGTAAACAAAATCTGAAAATATTCTTCAATATCCAATAAAATTGTTTTTTCGTAAAATTTAGTTGTTTTTGGGGTTTGAATTTTTTAGCCATCGGTCTTATATTTAAAACAAATAAGAGTAAGGAGGTAGGGTATGAGGAAAAAGGTGGTAGCTTTGATGATGGCCATGATGTTTGCGGCTCCCATGGGTGTGCTGGCCAAGACCTGTAAGGGGACTATCAAGTCGTTTGACGGCAAGACCATGGTAGTTCAGATCAAGGGTAAGTGCAAGGCTGAGGCGGGGCAGGAAGTGAAGATCAAGGTGAAGAAAAAAGCCGTAGTGGAGGGTTGTTAAGAGGAAAGGCGGGCCCTTTTGAGGGCCCGCAGACTTTTCGGCTCTTCAAGCGGGGGGCGTGAGGAAAGATTCTTTATTTCTTGTCGTTCCTCTTGGTTGCTCTTAAGCCCTAAAAAGGAATCTTCTCTTGAATTGCTCCGACGGGGGCAGGACTTTTTGTAACCCAGAAATCAAAAAAGGCCGTGGAAGCCTCAGCCCCCACGGCCTTCTCGAAAAACCCTGATTTTTTCTTAGCCAGCCAGGCCTGCCACACTCATGAAGCTTCCCAGCTTGGCAAACACCAGGTAGAAGCCCAGCACCAGGGCGTAGAGGGTCAAGGCCTCGATAAAGGCCAGACCCAGAATCATGGTTACGGTGAGTTTTCCAGCCACCTCCGGGTTGCGGGCGATACCTTCACAGGCCCCGCGGGTGGCGTGACCCATACCCACGCCGCAACCCAGGGCCGCCACGCCCACACCTAGGCAGGCTCCCAAGACCACCGCTCCCAAAAAGCCAAAACCAATCTGACCCGCGGCCCCACCTTCGGCCGCTAGCGCTAAGCTCGCCCCCACCAGGAGAAACAACACCATCAATCCCAACACTCTCTTCATCCTGCCTCCCTCCTTTCTTAAGTTTTTTCTTCTTAATGCCAGATGCGAGGCTTCTCCCCCGCATCCACTATCCCCTTAATGGGCCTCTTCCACCGCTCCCGCAAAGTAGGCCAAAGATAGAGCGATAAAGATCAACATCTGCACAAAGGCCACAATTACTCCCAAGAGAAGAATGGGAAGGGGAGCCATGAACTTCCCCGCCAGGATGAGGAGGATCCCTACCAGCAACTCCTTGGAATACATATTGGCAAAAAGTCGTACAGAAAGGGAGATGATCCGGCCAAGATGGCTAAAGATCTCGATAAAGAACATAAGGGGTGTTAGCCACTTAATAGGCCCGAGAAAGTGCTTAATATAACCCACCCCGTGGAACCAGACCCCCAACACGTGATAATAAATGATGGTGACCAGGGTAAGCCCCAGGGTAACATTGATGTTGGCCGTAGGACAGGCAAACCCCGGCACCAACCCCATAAAGTTGGAAATTCCGATAAAAAGAGCAAAATAGACGATTAAAGGGAAAACTAAAGGAAAAACATCCCGTTTAAGATGGCGGGGATCCGGGAGGTTTTCCTGCGTAAAGTTGTAGAGGACCTCCATGATGAATTCCCAAAAGTTCTGAAGACCGCTGGGAATAAACTCTCCCCGCCGCGCTCCGACCAAGGTCAGGGTTAAAATGATGAGAAGCACCAGGTACCCATAAACCATGTGCGGGGCCACCAGGTACTCCAACTTAAAGTGAAAAAGGTCGGCAAAAAGACTGCCCGGGGGATGGGCATGTACATAATAGTGTTCCCCCGAAGGAAGCCCCAACTTTTGTAAAAGCACGCACAAGAGATAGAGCGGCTCTCCCATAGACTACCTCCTCTTTGAACCTATTGGCAAAATATGTTCTAGAAGGGCTCCCCCAGCCACCAGGAAGCCCTGAAGCACCACCACCGAAAGTCCTAAGGTCAAGAAGACCGGGTGTAGGAGGCCCGCCCGAAAAGCCAACCCCAAAAGGAACCCCACCCCCAAGAGACGCAGGTAGTATTTCAACAAGAAATTCCGTACAATCTTTCCGTGAGACACCCCAGCCAAGGCCTGGCCCACAATCCACCGGCCATCCCGCTTGAGATACTGAAAAAGGATCAAACTCAAGAGCACCCCAGTCAAAACGCTTCCCACCGCACGGGGATCTCTTGTCGCTAGAGCCGTACCCCCTACCAAACCTACCCCCAAAAGGAGGTTGCGCAACTCAAATTCCCGTAACGCCCTTTCTGGATGTGCAAAATTCATCTTTCATCCTCAGGCCGGTTCATCCGGCGTTGGAAATAGAACACGTTTTTAATGCCTCCTGCCGCTCCCAGACCTATCCCTATCACTGTAAACCAAGGAGAAGTCCGACCGTGAAAGATCTTTTCGTCCAACAGCCAGCCGAAGACGGCCCCAGCCAGGACCGAACCCACCATAGCCAATCCTACAGTCAAGGCCTCTCCAATCAGCTCCCATAGAAATTCCCACGTACCCTTTCCCATTCACGCCCTCTACGCTTAACAGGAAAAGTCCCGCAAGTCAAACGAAATAAAACTCGATCCCATGCTAATAAAGTTATAAGAAGGCTCTTTTTGGCCAAAATAGGCCGATCTTCTAAGTTTTACGCCGTTCTTCAAAGTGTTCGCGTACCTGGTACATGAAGGCCTCGATGCGCATCCGGGTTCCCAGAGAACGCTGTCCATCGCAAGGCACGGTCAAGACCGGTACATATCCCTCAGTTTCCCGTACCCGTTTGAGGAGCATTCCAGCCACGGTGCCCGGCATACAGGTAAAGGGGATCACATTCACGATGCCGTTTACCCCGTGCCGGAGATAATCCAGAGACTTGCCCACCGAGAGGATGGCCTCTCCCTCGAATTCATCGTTCATATACCGGCGGGCCAGGGCCAAAATCTCCTCCACCGTGGGTTCTTCCGCCGTGCGCAGGAGATCCCGTACCAAGGAGACAAAGCGGTATTCGTCTCCTACCTGTACCCGGCTTTCGATCAGCAACTTGAGGAGATTTTTGAAGAGTCGGTAACGCTTGGCCCAGCGTTTGGAGGTGTAGTTAATGTAATAAAACCATTCGGCGATGGTAGGGGTCCACACCTCGGCTCCCAACTCCTCGAGCACCCGGACCAGGTTCTCGTTGGCAAAGCGGTTGGAACGCACATAGATCTCGCCCACAATCCCTACCACCGGTTTAGAACCCCGCTCTCGGACGGGAATGGCCGCGAAATGTTCCCGGATCTCCTGCATAACCTCCACCAGATCCTCCCGAGACTCCACGGCTCGCTCCAAGCGCTCTACCGCCTCCCAGTAAATCCTTTCGGTCTCCCCGGGGTTAATCTCGTAAGGCCGGATTTCCCGCAGGAGTTTGTCCAGAAGATCCATACAGATGAGGGCCTTCCAGGTGAGACGGGTAAAGTCCCCGCCGATCATCCCCAGGTCCTCGTAAAGTTTTACGTCCTGGGTGGGGGAATAGATAGGCACCTGGGTGAAGCCCAGCTCGTCCAGGATTTTGCGGTGCAAGCGGTTATATTGTCCAAAACGGCAGGGTCCGGACCCGGAGGGCATGAAAAAGGCCACCTTGTTGGGGTCTGCCCCGTTCCAGAGAAGCTTCAACATGTCCCCGGTGGTAAGGACCGTGGGATAGCATTCTCTTCCCGAGGTATAGCGACGCCCCAGCTGGAGAGCTTCTTCGTCCGGCTCCGGGAGCACCTGGGCCTCTACTCCGCAGGCCCGAAAGGCCGCAGCCAGGACTCGAGCATGGTCTGCCATGTAAGGAATATAAAGTATGCGCCCGTCTCCTGGGCGTATTCGGGGACGCCTCGGGCGCTCGGGTTTGGGATAGGCCCGGACCTTACCCCTAATACTATCCAAGAAGGCCTCGATGCGGGTGACCACCCCGGCATCAGCGCTGTGTTCGTCGATCTCGATTTGGAGATAGGGTTTTCCCCCGAGAAGTTCCTCAAAGAAATGCTCGATAAAGGAATCCGGACCGCAAGAAAAGTTAGTGATGAAGACCGGAAAGAGTTGGGGGTGCTCCCGACAAAAGTGGGCCGCCAGGAGGATCCTCTGTCCGTAGCGCCAGTACATTCCCTCCAGCCCCTCGAGCTCCCGGACCCTCTCTAGGGGGAGCATATCCACCGGAAGGGCAAGTACCCCTAGATGACGGATCTTGTTGTGAATGGCCAGATTGGCCCCGGGATCAAGGGCGTTATAGGGACGCCCCACTATTACTAAAGCCACTTCTTCTGGAGAAAGGGCAGAAAGGAGCCTTTGCCCCCGGATCTTGAGCCAACGCTGAAAGTCCTCCTGGGCAGCCTCTGCCGCCGCCAGGGCCCGCTTCATCTCCGACCAAGAGACTCCGAGCTCACGAGCCAGCTCCCGAAATTCCTCCCGCAGAAGGCTTCCCCCGGTCCCTAAATGTAAAACCGGGCTAAGGACACGGGCCCCAAATTCCTCAAAGTTGATAGAGGCATGGATGGCCCAGGGTAAGCCCTGCACATAGGGGCAGACCTTGCCCCCGGCCAGACGCGGATGGTCTGAAGGAAGATCCGTAATCTGAGGAAGGAAGATACGTTTAATCCCGCGCTTTAAGAGATCCAGCACATGGCCGTGGGCCAATTTGACCGGAAAACAGGTCTCTGCCGCCACTACCTCGCAGCCCTCTTTGATAAGGGACTTTCCGGTGAGCGAGGAAAGAACCACCCGGAAGCCCAGTTCCTGAAAGAGGGTAGCGAAGAAGGGCAGACGCTCCCAAAAGGGGAGACACAAGGGGAGCCCTATTTCCCCCCGGGCACTCTCCTCTCTATCCTGAACATAAGAGAGGAGTTTGCGGGTGCGTTCCTCCACGGGATTGGGAAGGCTCTTGGGGGGTTTGCGGTGTTCGGCCTCGTAGCGTTCGCAGCGACCTCCATAAAAATAGGGTGGACGTCCTTCCACAGAGACTCGGTGAATCTCGCATCGGTTGGGGCAACCCTGGCACTCGAAGGAGGAAATGGTGTACCGCACTCCTGAAAGGTCGAATCCTCGGAAGCGGCTCTGCTCCCAGGTGCGCTCGGCCATGGCTAAGCGGGCCACCCCGATGGCCCCGGTAACTTCATGATGCGGGGGCACGGTGAGAGGCTTCCCCAGGACCTTTTCAAAGGCGGCCACCATCCCCCGGTTGAAGGCCGTAGCCCCTTGGAAGAAGATCTTGCGTCCGATACGCCGGTCCTCCACCACCTTGTTGAGGTAGTTGTACACGATGGCGTAGCAGAGGCCGGCAATGAGATCCTCCTTGGGAAGCCCCTGTTGCTGGTAGTGCAAGAGGTCGGATTGCATGAAGACCGTACAGCGTTCGCCCATCTTAAGGGGGGCCTGGCTTTTCAGGGCCATCTCTCCAAACTTTTCGATGGGCACCTGGAGGCGTACTGCCTGCTCTTCGAGAAAAGAGCCCGTACCCGCGGCGCAGGCCTTATTCATGGTGAAGTCCACCACCGTGCCCTTTTCCAGCCGGATGTACTTAGAGTCCTGACCGCCGATCTCAAAGATGGTGTCCACCTCGGGGTCCAAGGCTAGGGCCCCCTGGGCCTGGGCCGTGATCTCGTTACGGATGACATCTGCCCCTACAAAGTCCCCCACCAGATAGCGCCCCGAGCCTGTGGTCCCCACTCCCAGGACCTCCACCCCTCTAGGGAGTTTTTTACCCAAGGCGAGCAGGGCCTCCTTTACGCTTTCCAGAGGTTTTCCGTGGTGCAGGAGATAGACCTTGGCCACCAGGGCTCCGGACTCGTCCAGGGCCACGATCTTGGTGCTCACGGAACCCACATCCAGGCCGAGATAGACCCTTTGGGGATGAGCCACCGCTTCCTGGGCGGGCAGGTAAACCGAACGCATAGGGAGGAGTTTGGGCAGTCGTTGGGGAGCGGGGCGCCTTTTTTGAAGATAGGCGTGCAAGACCTCGGCTCCCCGGTAAGGAGAGGTCGCTCGGCCGTCGAGTCCGTAAAGGGCTGCTCCAATAGCCCCCATGACCCCGTGGTGTTCGGGGATGATCAGCTCTTTTTCCTTCAGACCAAAGACCTCTCTGATAGCCCGGCGCACTCCCAGATTGGCTGCCACTCCACCTTGAAAGACCACCGGGGGCTCTACACGACGCCCTTTGGCCAAGTTGCTCTTGAGGTTGCGCACAATGGCGAAGCAGAGTCCGGCAATGATCTCATGGTCTGGAACCGCGGCTTGCTGGAGATGAATCATGTCTGACTTGGCGAACACCGTGCAACGCCCAGCAATGCGGGGGATATTCTCTGCTTTGAGGGCCAGGCGGCTAAATTCCTCAATGGAATACCCCAATCGGGCCGCCTGTTGTTCTAAGAAGGCCCCAGTGCCGGCGGCACAAAGGGTGTTCAGGGCAAAGTCCGCGATACGAAAATTCCCCCCTTCGTGTCTGATAAAGACCAACTTGGAATCCTCGCCCCCGATGTCGATGATGGTCCGGGCCTCAGGGTGGAAGTGTTCCACGGCCCGGGCGTGGGCCATAACCTCGTTGACAAAGGCCACGCCCAAGACCTGAGAGATAAATTTACCGGCGGTCCCGGTACAGGTAATTCCGGAAAGTTCGGTTCCAAAAAGGCTCTCCACCTCCGAAAGGAGCCTTTTGGCAGTTTCTACCGGCTGTCCGTGGGTCTTCTGGTAAGCCTTGTGGACCAGTTTGCGATCTTGGTCCAGCACGGCCACCTTGGCCGTACCGGAACCCACATCCAGCCCCACATAATACCTGCCCATACTCCCCCCTCAAAGAATCCGTGAGGGAAAAGCCCTCCCCTTTTTCATCGGATCCGCCTCTGCGGGATCTTTTTAAAGGGTAATTTTAAAAACCCCCTCCGGCAAGAAGAAACCTTAAAGGGTCACCCCGGTAAATTTCCAAGAACGAGACTTTAAAGAACCGGAAAATTCATAAAACTCCCTGGGAGAGGATGGAACAGTTGGAATAGGAAACTTTTAACCGGGTATGGTGGTACAATCATGTCGGGCTGAGGGGGTCCTTTGGGGTATGATCTTTCCCGTGGAGTAACGATAAAGGTACTACGAGGGTCTCCGGAAGGTTGTCTGGCTCATAGAAAGAGGCCTCCGGAAAATGGGGCGGTTTAAGGGGGATTTCAGCAAGTTTTTTTCCTCTTTAAAAGCTGGCGGTAGAGGCGGAGATAGGCCTTGGCCGAGCGCTCCCAAGAGAAGTCGAGCCGCATGACCCGCTGACGAAGCTTCTGGAAGTGCTTGGGGTGGGTATTGTAAAGTTCGGCGGCTCGTTTAACCCCGCAAAGGAGGTCCTCCCGGATGGGATCCGGAAAGAGGAAGCCATAACCTCCGGGGTAGGAGACGTCCACCAGGGTGTCGGCCAGACCCCCGGTGCGCCGGGCCACCACCAGGGTGCCGTAACGCATGGCGATGAGCTGAGTAATACCACAAGGCTCAAAGACCGAGGGCACCAGGATGTAATCCGCCGCAGCGTAAACCTTGTGGGACCAGGCCTCATCGAAAACAATCTGGGCAAACATGTTAGGATAGCGCCGGTCAAGGCGGTAAAACCGGGGGCCGTATTCTCCCTCCCCTAGGAAGATGAAAAAGGCGTTCAAACGGGAAAGATCAGCCAGGGCGGAAAGGATAATCTCCACCCCCTTTTGGTGGGAAAGACGGTTGATGAAACAGAAAAGGGGCTTTTCTGCAAAGAAGGCCGCCACCCCCAGCTCTTCCAGCATGGCCTGCTTGTTGGCCTCCTTTCCAGAAGGATCACGCAGACTGTAATTTTCATAAATGTAGGGATCGGTCTCCGGATTCCAGAGTTGATAATCGATCCCGTTTAAGATCCCGTAGAGTTTGTGACGGTGCTTGTAAAGAACTCCTTCTAGCCCATAGGCGTATTCGTAGGTGAGAATCTCCTGGGCGTAGGTGCGGCTCACGGTGGTTACCGCGTCGGAAAAAACGATGGCCCCTTTGAGCAGGTTAATCTTTCCCCAGAATTCTAGGGCTTCCATGTGATAAAGGGACCAGGGGAGCTCTAGCCGCACCAGACTTTCCCTCTCGAACATGCCCTGGAAGGCCAGGTTGTGGATGGTGAAAAGCACCGGCTGAGGAAAACGGTAGATTTCCTGGTGGAGCACCGGGTAGAGGGCGGTCTGCCAGTCGTTGGCGTGGATGAGGTCCGCAGAAAGGAGGCCCGCCCCTAGGGCCTCAGCCACCGCCCAGCAGAAGCCCCCAAAACGTAGATCGTTGTCCGGATAACTCCCCCCCGGCGGACCGTAGATGTAGGGGCGATCGTAAAGCTCGGGCTGCTCGAAGAAGAAATGGTCGTCCTTGCGAAAGAGGCGAAAAGTATAGAAGCGCCCGTTGAGACGCACCTGAACGCTCCTTTCTAGAGGGACTAGCCCCTCCCGGGGAACTTTTTGGTAAAGAGGCATAGCCCGCAAGATTTTTACCCCCAGGGCCTCTAAGGAGCGGGGCAGGGAATAGGCCACATCCGCCAGCCCTCCGGTCTTGGCATAAGGGAAGATCTCGCTTGCGAGAAAAAGTACCTGCATTACGGTTTCCCTTGAGGAAGCTCTTTAAAAATTTTAACCTAACTTTCCGCAGAGAGGACCTGTTACCAGGAATGTTCGAGGGAGGAAGGGGGAGATTCCTTTCCGAGTTCCCGGTAGACCATCCGCAGATTGGCCCGAAAGAGGTAGTCAAAGCGGTCGAGAAGGGGAAGATTAACTCCCTCCCCATACCACCAAAACCAGTCGCTCCCCTCGGCTCGGAGGAAGTATTCCAAGGCCCTTTGCGGAAAGCCCTCCCGGCGCAGGAGGACCCCGGCCTGGCCTAGAAGTTCCCAGGCCCGGTTCTTGGCCGGGTGCCCCAGCCACTTGCGGAAATTCCCGAAGACCCAGCTTCCGGCCTTGAGGCGCGGGAGTTCCTCCTCCGGAAGATCCTCCCGGGAGAGGACCTCCTCCAGGGTCAGGGTCTCGATCCAGGAGCTCTCGGAAAGTCTTTGATAGAGGAGCTCCCGGAAGGGAAAACCATTTTCCGGGTAATATTCCCAACAATTTTCCCCGTCAAGGAGCACGGTTACCACCGGATTTTTTACGGTCTCGTAGATCTCTCGCAGACGTCCCAGAAACTCCTCCACCGCGGCCTCTGGGGCCCAGTGCTGGTAGACGAAACCGATGCGGTCACTCAGGAACTGATCCCGGAAGAGGATCACCACCTCCCCCAAGCGGAAGCGCCGGTAAAGGCGCAGAGGATCTTTTTCCCCCAGGGCCGCCCAGAGGAGGCTTTCGTCCGTGGCCAGGATCCGGGCCCCGGCCCGGGAGAGAAGCTCCACCGTGGCTTGGCTTACGGCCCCCTCCGCCGGCCAGACCCCTTGCGGAGCCCTGCCAAAGATCTTTTCGAAGCGGGAGAAGGCCCGAAGAACCTGAATTTCAGCGGTCTCCGGAAGAGGCTCAAGGGCCGGAAGGGTTATCTCCGGGTCGTTTTCCCGGGCAGAGGAGGGATCAAGAAGCACGGGAAGGAGAGGATGGTAATAAGGGGTAAGAGAAACTCCCAGGCGGCCCTCCTCCCAGAGCCGGCGATAGTAGCTTGGGATCTCCGCCACGAAGCGGCGGGCAGCCTCAAGGAGGGCCGGACCTCCCTCGGCAAAGGCCTGGGAATACCTCTCCCGAAAGGCCTCCCCACACCAGGCCCGCAGATAGGCCTCGCGCTGCTCCTCCGGGGCACGTTCTTCAAAAAGGGCCGGCTCCCGCCGCCTTAAGGGCTCCGGAAGGAGGTCGAGCAAGGCACTTAAAAAGCCCTTTTCGGCCCCTGAGAGCCGGGGTTTTTCCAGGATTTCGAGCAGAGGGTCTCGGGCCTCTCCCGCTCCGTAGGCCTCGAGTTGGTCCAGAAGCACCGGGACCAGGTTGAAGTTGGCCTTAAGGGTCGGAAAACGGAAAAAGTGCCAGGGCATCTCATAGTAATCTTTCAGGGCGTGGAGAAAGGTCCAGGGAAGGAGATAGACCCCGGTCTCAGGGTCCTCATAAAAGGGCTGATGCATGTGCCACCAAAAGACCAGATAGAGCTTTTCCAAGGCGAGTTCCTTTATACAGGACTGTGGAGTAATTCCCCTGCTTTAGGTTTCTCCTGCGAGCTCAGAAATTCCTCGTAGGCCTCGTCGATCTTCTGATAAAACCGGGTCACATACTCCTTGAACATGCGCCGGGCACAAAAGCGCGGGACAATACTCTTCATGGCCTCTTTCATCTTGCGCACCCAGGCCCGGGGGATCCCGGTCTCGTCCCACTGATAATAAAGAGGAACAATCTCCTCCTCGAGAATACGGTAGAGGGCCTCGGCATCCTGAGGATCGCGGTCTCCCTCCACCGGCTCCCCCCCGAAGGCCCAGCCGTTTTTCCCGTCGTAGCCCTCCACCCACCAGCCATCGAGAATGGAAAGGTGAAGGACGCCGTTCAGGGAGGCCTTCATGCCGCTGGTGCCGCAGGCCTCAAGCGGGGGCAAGGGATTGTTCAGCCAGACATCCACCCCTTTAACCATATAAGAGGCCAACTCCTGATCGTAGTCCTC
>QOAM01000097.1 GCA_003978075.1 Thermodesulfatator sp.
ATATATTTTATTGTATATTTTATTTTTGATTTTTTTATGGATAAGATGTTTTAGTCTTTTTATTAAACTTCAAGATGTTCTTCTTTTTATATTAGGATATTCTTCACATTTGTTTCCAAAGGTTTCTTCATCAATATCTGAACTAAGTTTTTGTGGACCAGACTTGTTAATAAAATATATTTTTGGTAGTAAAATGTTACTTTTATTTTCGATCTTTTGTCTATTTTATTTTTTGTATAGATATTATTTTTTGCTTTTTAGATTACATCCTTATGTGATTGTTGGAATTTTTTCTTTATTTTATATCCGATTCTTTATTTTCTTTTTCCCATTTATTGCTCTAGTTTTTAGTCTATTTATTTTAGATTTTTCTTTTGAAATTTGTAATATTATTTCTAGGAAAAGATGGCAAACTCCAATTAGAATATTAAGTCTGATATTATTATCCTCTTTTGTTTCTTATAATTTAGTCAAAAAGTTCTTTATCGATAATATATCCCCTGCAATTCAATTACCAGAGATAAAACTTATGTTGAGTATTAAAGATTATAAGCCAAATATAATATGGTCTTGGTGGGATTATGGATATCCTCTAGAATATTTTACAGATAGCAAAGTGTTTGTAGATGGTGGATCACAAACACCTAAGAAAGTTTTTATGGTAGCTTATACTTTTTCTATTGAAGATCCGAAAATATCGGCCAATTTAATAAGATTTTTTTCTTTAAATAATCCCAAAGTTTTTAATTTTTTATTAAATTATTTAAAAGATCCACAGGAAGTTCTAAATTTTTTAAAAGAAGTTTTTAGTAATAACAAAAATGATATGTTAAAGATTTTACAAAAATATCATTTACCTCTTAATAAAGAATGGCAAGATTGGTTATATCCTAAAGGGACAGTATTTCTTTTCTTGCCCTGGTCTTTAATAAAAAAGAGTTATTGGTGGTACTTTTTTGGTACTTGGGACTTCGAAAACAAAATTGGTAAATCTTCTTATATATTTTATCCTAGAAGTAGTGTAATATTAAATTTCAAAAATTGTTCTATTATTTATGCAGATAAAATTATCTTTTTGAAAAATGTTTATTTTTATAAAATGGGAAATATATCTCAAAAATGCATAAAACAAAATTTAAATACTTCAGCATGCCTTTTATTTTCCAAATATGACACCTTTTTATATTCCTGTAACTTACATAATACAATAGTATTTAAATTATTGTTTAGTCCAAATTCTCTTTATCCTTATTTTGTAAAAATTAAATATTTCCCTTATTGGGGAGGAATATGGGAAATCTATTGATAAAACTATTATAATGTAAGAGCCTTGCAAAACTCAAAGGCTAAACAAAGATATATTGTAAATAGTCTTCTTATAGCTAAATATTAGCGTATATTTGAAACTTGTGTACCAAATGCAGGTTTTGCAAAGCTCTGACCTCCAAACTTGGGCAAGGGAAAAGATCTATTCAGAGCTGTGTTTGAGTGGCCTCTTGACATATAATGAACATATGCTCATAATAAGGGGGAGGAAACAAGGTGCCGCGGAGGAGATGCCGGAGGAGGGTAGGGTGGTGGCCACGGTGTTGGCGTTTCTTTTCGGAGAGGGAAGGGGAGGAGGCGGTGCGCTTAGCTCTGGATGAGCTGGAGGCCTTGAGGCTGGCGGATCTGGAAGGACTTTATCAAGAGGAGGCGGCTAAGAGGATGGGAGTGTCACGGGCCACTTTTGGGAGGATCCTGGAAAGGGCCCGGAAAAAGGTGGCTGAGGCCCTAGTGATGGGAAAGGGTATAAAGATCGAAGGGGAAGAAGAGGGGGTGGAATTTAAGGGATTAGGACCTCGCCACCGGTGGCGAGGTGGAAAATAGACCAAGAGGAGGTGAGATTATGCCTCGAGGAGATCGGACGGGACCTTGGGGTTGGGGCCCTCGGAGTGGTCGGGGGCTTGGATTTTGTGGTGGCTTTGGAAGGCCGGGATTCATGGTTCCCGGACCGGGGAGAGGGTTCGGGCGAGGCGGCCGCGGATGTGGTTTCTTCCTCACCGGTCTTCCCGGATGGGCCCGCTGGTTCTGGGGATGGGCCCGTGGGGGGAGAGGCCGGGGCCGCGGCTGGGGTTTCGGGCGCTTCTTCCCGTGGTGGTAAATCTCTAGAAGGAGGAGGAAGATGCCTTGGTGGAGATGGTGCTGGGGGCCCTATTTTGCTCCCCCTGAGGAAGGTGAAGAGGCCCAAGAAAAAAGGACTAGATCCTTTAGGCCGTGGGGGCCCCCGTGGGGGCCTGGCCCCTGGGGCTTTTGGGGTCCTCCGGGCCCGGAGGAGGAAAGGGCTATGCTCAACGATTGGCTCCGCTTTCTGAGGTACCAGCGCAGGGCTTTGGATCAGCAGATTGAGGCCCTGGAAAAAAGACTCCGAGAGCTGGAAGAGGCCTAAAGGGGGCCTGGCCCCCCCAAAGGGTTTTCATAATCCGTTGAAGGGGGGAAGAAAATGAGAATTGCGGTGGCTTGTGATGCCCCTGCAGGGCTTGAAGCCCGGGTAAGTCCTCACTTCGGCAAGGCTCCGTTTTATGCCCTTTTGGAGGTGGAAGACGGTCAAATCTTGAAGGTGGAAACGGTAAGCAATCCCTATTTTGCTCATCATGTTCCGGGAGCCGTTCCGCAATTTCTCAAAGGGTTGGGGGTGGATCTCATCATTTGCGGAGGAATTGGTCCGAGGGCCTTGACCTTCTTCGAGGCCCTGGGGATCGAGGTGCTTATGGCCCAGCCGGAAACAAGTGTAAAGAGCGCCCTTGAGGCCTTTTTCGCTCAGAGTCTCAGGGCCGCCGAGGCCTGTAAGGAAGACCACTCCTGTAAAGGAGGGCATACTTGCCAAGGGGGTAGAAAAGGTGAAGGTGGTTTTTACATCCCAGGGAAAGGATTTGGATTCCCCTCTTGATCCCCGTTTTGGAAGATGTGCTTACTTCCTCGTGGTGGATACTGAAGACCTAAGTTTTGAGGCTATGGAAAATCCTGCCGCACGGGGAGCGCAAGGGGCTGGAGTCTATGCGAGTCAGCTGGTCGTTCAGACGGGGGCCGAGGCCGTGGTTACCGGGAACATAGGCCCTAAGGCCCTAGTGGTCCTCCAGATGGCCGGGATAAAGGTCTATCGGGGATCGGAAGGGACGATTAGAGAAAATTTGGAACTCTTTCGGCAGGGGAAACTTCCCGAGCTTACCGAAGCCACGGTTTCCTCACATGCCGGGATGGGAAAGGGTATGGGCCGCGGCCTAGGAGGAAGATGGCCTTTCTGAGATCCGGAAAAAAGGACTCTCCTGGAAAAGGATAATGAATGAAGGCCGAAAGCCCTCTGCCCAGGGTAGTGGTGGCCAGTGGTAAAGGAGGCACCGGGAAAACCTTGGTGGCCACCAACTTGGCCTGGGTGGCTGAGGCGCAAATAGTGGACTGCGATGTGGAGGAGCCCAATGTCCATCTCTTCTTCCAGGTGCGTCGGGAAAAGAGACTTCCCGTGAAGGTGTGGCTGCCGGAGATCAACGAGGAAAAATGCGATTATTGCGGTCGGTGTGCAGAGGTCTGTCGCTTTCACGCCCTCCTTATCTTCCCCCGACAGGTTTTCCTCTTCGAGGAATTCTGTCATAGTTGCGGGGTCTGTGAATATGTATGTCCGGTGAAGGCCATCGGGAGGAGACTCAAAGAGATAGGAGAGGTCCGGAAGGGCAGGGCCGGGAAAGTGACTTATATCGGCGGGGTCCTACAAGTAGGAGAGCCGCGAGGTACCCCGGTGATTAAGGCCCTCAAGCAGGAAATAGATCCCTCGGTCCCCTCCATTCTTGACGCCCCTCCAGGCACTTCCTGTCTGGCCATGGAGGCGGTCAAGGGGGCGGATCTTTGCCTCTTGGTGGTGGAACCCACCCCTTTCGGTCTAGCGGACGCCGCCCTGGCGGTAGAGGCCTTCAAAAAACTCGGGGTAAAGATGGCGGCACTTATCAACCGTTCCGACCTGGGGGAGGGGGCGGAGGAGTTCTGTCGGCATCACGGACTGGAGATCTTGGGGAGGATCCCTTTGGATCGCAAGATCGCCGAAGTTTATACTGAAGGGCTACTGGTGGCCGAGGAACTTCCGCGCTATCAAGAGCTTTTTTCCCAAGTATGGGAGGGGATAAGGGGCAGCCTTTGAAAGAACTCTTGGTGATCAGCGGCAAAGGAGGGACGGGGAAGACTACCGTGGTAGCCTCTTTTTCTAGGCTGGCCCGGGAAGCAGTCTTGGCCGACTACGATGTAGACGCTCCGGACCTCTGGATCCTCCTAGATCCTGAGATCCAAGAGGAGAGGCCCTTTTACGGGGGCTACAAGCCTCGGGTGGTTGCGGATCTTTGTAACGGTTGCGATGTATGTGGTGAACACTGCCAGTTCGGGGCCATAGAGGCCGGGGTCGTGGACTACTTGGAATGCGAGGGCTGTGGATTCTGTGAAGAGGTCTGCCCGGAGGGGGCAATAGTGATGGAGGAGGCCCTGTCCGGGCACCTCTATCTTTCCCAGACGCCCTATGGCCCTTTTGTCTTTGCCCGCCTTCGCCCTGGGGAAGAGAATTCGGGGAAGCTGGTGACCGAAGTGAAAAAGGAGGCCCGGGAAAGGGCTACCCAGGAGGAGGCCACGCTTCTCATCTCCGACGGCCCGCCAGGGATAGGGTGTCCGGTAATAGCTTCCTTAAATCAGGTCCACCTGGCCCTCATCGTCACCGAACCGAGTCTTTCGGCCCTGAGCGACCTAAAAAGGACCATCGAGCTTTGTCGGTTCCTACGTATCCCCTCAGCGGTGGTCATTAATCGCTTCGATCTCAATCCCCAGAAGACGGAGGAGATAGAGACCTTCTGTAAGGCCCAGGGGATAGCCCTCCTGCAGAAGATCCCCTTTGATCGCCGGATCCCTGAACTCCTCGTTCAGCGCAAGAGTCCTCTTGAAGGCCCCCCCGAGGTTCAGCGTCCTTTCTTGGAACTTTGGGAGAGGGTCTTAGCCTTGCTGGGCGAAGCGCTTCCGGAAAAAGAGGGTGGAGGCGAAAAGCACCAACACTCCCAGGCCTAACATGCGTCCCGCGCGAGGGGCCAGGAAGTCCCAGCCGGTCCCTTTGAGAAAGAGGCCGAAGCTCATTTGAAGATAGTGGTAAAGAGGCGAGAAGACCATGAGGCTCCTCAACCACGTGGGCATGGCCTCCGGCGGAGTCCAGGTCCCGGAAAGGAAGACAATAGGAGCGATGGCGATAATGGTAAGCAGCCCCACCTGGGCCAGGTTCCGGGAGAGGGTGCCGATGAAAAGCCCGTATCCGCAGGAGGTAAAGACATAAAAGACGGTGATCAACAGGAAAGCGAAGAAACTTCCTCGGATAGGGACTCGGAAACAGCCCTCCAGGACCAGACCCACGGCGAGCAGGGTCCCGGTGAGGATTACCAGGGTCATGGCGGAAATTTTGGAGAGCAATACCTCCAGCGGAGAGACCGGGGAGACGAGGAGTTGCTCTATAGTTCCCCTTTCCTTTTCCCGCACCAGGGCTGCCGCAGGCAAAAGCATGGTCAACATGGTGATCACCGTCAAGAGCTCAGAAAGGGCGTTGAACCAGGCCTCTTCTTGATTGGGATTAAAAAAGACGCGCCATTTGAGATCTACCAAGGGAAAGCGGCGGAGCATTTCCTTGGTGTAGCCCAGGCGGTGAAGGGTTATGTCTTGGGCATAGCGAGAGACAATGAGGGCGCTGTAGCCGGCAATAAGATTGCCCATGATGGCGTTGCTCGTATCCACGAGGAGTTGCAGCCGGGTCTGTCTTTCGGTCTTTAGGTCTTCTTCAAAACCGTCGGGAAAATCAAAGAGGGCCAGGAATCTTCCCTGATCAAAGCCCCTGAAGGCCTCCTCCGGCGAGCGGAGGTAGCCCTGGAAACGAAAATAAGGCTTTTGGAAACGGGCTATCAATTCGCGGCTGGCAGCCGAACGATCCAGGTCGAAGACAGAAAAAGGTACCTGATGCAGGGTGAGCTTTATGCCTGAGCCGGCCAGAAAGATGTCCACGGTAAAGAGGTAGAGGCTGGCCAGGAGGAGGACTCGATCGCGCCAGAGCTGGAGGATCTCCTTCACGGTCAAGACCCAGAGGCGTCTTAGAGACTTCATCGTTTGGTCCTCTTGTGAAAGGAAAGATAGGCCAGGAGGTAAATGAGCCCGGTGTAGATGAGCAGGGCTAGGAGGTTACCTGCCTGGGCCCGCCAACCCAGGCCTTTGAGAAAGGTACCGTGAAGCAGAGAGACGAAGTACATGGCTGGGAAGAGGTGAGCTTCTACTTGGCCGGAGACATCCAGGCAGACCACCGGGACCAGGAGCCCTGAGTAGAGAAAGGCTGGAATCATAGCCACGATTAGGGAAAGGAGCAGGGCGGCGATCTGGGTACGCACAAAGGCCGAGATCCAGAGACCGATGCCCAAGGAACAGAAGGAGTAGAGTAGGGCGGAGAAAAGGTAACAGGAGAAGCTTCCCCGGAAAGGCGCCCCAAAGACCAAAGTAGCCCAAAGGAAGAGGATCAGAACATTTAAGGCAGTGATCCCGAAATAAGGTAGGGCCTTTCCTAAAAGAAACTCGGCCCGCGAGATGGTAGAGACATAGATGTTATAAATGGCTCCAGATTCCTTTTCACGACAGATGGCCAGCGAGGTGAGCATAGGGGGTACCATGAGGAGGATCACCCCGATGAGGGCCGAGGCCACGGACCAACGGCTTCGGGCTTCCTCATTATAGATGTAGCGAACCTCCAAACGGATGGGTTCGCTCAGGGCTTCCACTCGAGCCTCGGAAAGGCCCTTGTGGCGAAAGAAGTCTTTGAGCTTCTGGCGATTCAGTTTTCCTACGATGGCCTGAACATAGTTTTTGACGATCTGGGCCCGATAGGGAAAGGTCCCGTCGATCAGGGCTTGTACCGGGGCGCTGCGACCGGCAGCAAGCTCTCTCTCAAAATCTGGAGGCACAAGGAGAATAAGCCGAATCTTTCCTTTTACCAAGGCTTCAAGGGCCTTTCGTTCGTCGGTCTCCCGGCTTTTTAAAGAGAAGTAACGCGAATAAGAAAAGTTGGCCAGGAAATCCCGGCTAGTGGGAGACTGGTCATAATCAATGGCCCAGAAGGGCAGATGTTCCACATCCAGGGTAAGACCGTAGCCGAAGAGGAACATAAAGAGGCTGGGAACCAGCAGGGCCAGGCAAAGAAAAAGCGGATCTCGCCACATCTCAAGGGTTTCTTTTTCCACCAGGGCCAGGATTCGCTTAAGTTTCATCTTTACCCACCGTATGCCAGAAAAAAATGTCTTCCATAGTGATTTCGCCCTTTTCCCAAGAGAGGGCCTTCAACCCCTTGGCCCTTAAGTAGGCCTCCAGTTCCTCGGCCTTACCGGGAAAGAAGAGCCGCAGTCGCCGGCCAAAGACCATCACCGGTCTTTCGGCCTTAAGCCTCTCGCGGGCCTCATGGAGGTCCTCAAAGGAAATCAAATAAGGCCGCCCGGCTTCTCGTTCCAGCTCTCTCTTGAGATCCTCCGGCCTCCCGTAGGCCACTATGCGGCCCCGGTGCATCAAGGCCAGGCGATCGCAATGCTCCGCCTCCGCTAGATAGTGGGTGGTCACCAAACAGGTGAGGCCCTGGGCCCGCGAGAGGTAAAAGACGAGGTTCCAGAAGATCTCCCTTCCTAGGATATCCATGCCCGAGGTGGGTTCATCCAAAAAGACGATGCGGGGGCGGTGTATCAAGGCGCAGGCCAGGGCCAGGCGTTGCCGAAGGCCCAGAGGCAAATCCTCTGCCCGGAGATTTTGGAAAGGCTCCAGTCCGGTAAGCTTGAGCAATTCTTTGAGGCGAAGGCGGGCCTCTCGGCCTGAAAGACCGTAGATCCCGGCCATCAGGCGGATGTTCTCTTGGACCGTGAGGTCCCGATAGAGGGAGAAGGCCTGCGAGAGGTACCCGATATTTTCTCTGAGCTCGCGTGGGGTCTTCCGGCTGTCGTAACCGGCCACCAAAGCCCGACCTCGGGTCGGGGCCATAAGCCCGCAAAGCATGCGGATGAGGGTGGTCTTGCCGGCCCCGTTGGGTCCTAAAAGTCCGAAGATCTCCCCGGCCTTGATCTCTAGAGAGACCCCTTCCACCGCCCGAAAGGAGCCGAATTCCTTGGTCAGGTCTTCGGTGCGAACAACCGTCTCCAGGGTTTTCGGGGCCCTGGCCCCTTTTTCGCGGAAGGCCAAGGGCTCTGGCGGGGAAAGGCCCAGCAGGAGATCCCCCAAAGAAGGAGCAATTGGCCGAGATTGAAGGGCCTCTTGGCTCCAAAACGTCCGGGCCTCTTTCACCTTTTCTCGCGGGACGAAGACCCGGAAGCCCCCGGCATAAGGAAAAAGATGCCAGCCGCGGTTGAGGATCTTTTCCCCGAGATCTAGGGGGTCTTCTCCTTGGACCCAGTAAATTTCGCCCTTCACTTGAGAGAGGAGTTCCGAGGGGGTCCCTTGGAGGAGGATCCTCCCCTGATGCATGAGGGCCAACTGTTCGAAGCGCTCGGCCTCTTCCAGGTAGGTAGTGGACACCAGGGCTGTCACGCCCAGCCGCCAAACCAGCCCGGCCAGGAGGGACCAGAACTCCTCTCGGGATAGAGGATCCACGCCGGTGGTGGGTTCGTCGAGCACGATCAGGCGGGGCTGGTGGAGTACCGAGCAGATGAAGGCCAGCTTCTGTTTCATCCCCCCGGAAAGGTGCTTGACCCTCCGTCTTCGGAAGGGCCAGAGCCCGGTAAGCACTAGGAGCTCTTCTTTCCTCTGCTCCAGGGCTTGGGGATCAAGCAGGCGGAGCTTACCGAAAAAGTGGAGATTTTCCTCCACCGAAAGTTCTTGGTAGAGGTTCGCCCCGAGTCCCTGGGGCATGAAGCAAAGATCGGCCTTGGCCTCTTCGAAGTCTCTCTCGGAACTCCTACGGCGCCCGAAGAGATAGACTTCCCCCTGGTCGAAGTCCAGCAGGCCGGTGATAATCTTGAGGAGGGTACTCTTCCCGGCCCCGTCAGGCCCTACCACCCCGAAGAGGACCCCTTGAGGGACCCGTAAGGAGACCTCCTCCAGGGCCTTTTGTCTTCCAAAGCGCTTGCCAAGGCCTTTCACCTCCACCACCACCCTTTCCATGGCCTCCCTCAGGGCATCCTGGCTGGCCAGGATGCCTTCGGGTCCACCTGGATGAGGGCGTCTGCCGGCAGACCCGGGGTAAGGACATGTCCGGGATTTCGGTCTAGATAGATCTTGACCTCATAGACCAGCTTGACCCGGGCCTCCCGGGTCTGGACTTCTTTGGGGGTGAATTCCGCCTCGCGGGCAATGTAGCCCACTTTGCCGGTAAAAAAGCGGTGGGGGAAGGCGTCTACATAGATGCGGGCCCTCTGCCCCAAAGCCAGCCGTCCCACCTCCTTGGTGGGCACATAAGCCTTGAGATAGAGTTGATCCAGATCCACCATGAGGGCGATGACCCCTCCAGGGGAGAGGACCTCTCCGAGGTTGGCTACCTTACGCAGGATTACTCCCCGTGCCGGGGCCCGAATCCGGGTGTCGGCCAGTAGGGCCTCGATCTCTTTTTTCTGGGCTCGAAGGCGCTCGATTTCCTCGTTGAGGGCCGAAATTCGGGCCTTAAGGGCCAGCACCTGCTGATATGCGGTCTTATAGGCCAGGGTCACCTCCTCCAGCCGGTTTTTGGAGACCAGACGCTGAGTGAAAAGCCTCGCAAAGCGCTTTCGGTCCCGGGCCCGCTTTTCCAGTGTAGCCTGAGCGGTAGCCAAGAGATGGCGGGTCTCTTCCAGGTGCTTTTGTGCTTCTTGGATGGCGGCCTGCGCAGCCTGATAGCGGGCCTCAAGCTCCGCCGAAGAGAGCCGGGCTAGGAGCTTCCCCTTGGAGACGAAATCTCCCTCCTGAAAGTAAAGGGCCTCGATTCGGCCGGAGACCTTGGTGGCCACGGTGATGGTGTCTCCTTCGAGTCGTCCGCTGGCCCAGACAAAGCCCCGGGGCAGGGCCCGCTCGCTTTTTTGGTAGCGGTACACCAAAAGACTTCCGCAGAGCACGAGAAGTCCCAGGAGGAAGCCCCAGAGCAGAGTCCGCCAACTCATATTCTTCCCTCGGCAAGAACTCCGCGCTCATTTTAAACCAGGTAGACCTTTGAGTAAGTTTCCTGGTGAGTGTGCTCATCCTGATGGAACCTTGTGGTTGAGGATGACGAAATCGCTTTGCAATAACACACCTCTTCGAGGCAATTGACAAAGTGTCGTGGTGGAGGCATTATCACTTTTCAGCCTCCAGCGAGGGTGGTTTCATGGCAGAATTCCCTGTGGTAAGACCGGCCCGGCGTACGGAAAAGATCGAGTACGCGGTGAGAGACATCGTGCTCACCGCGGAGGAAGCCGCCCGTCGGGGCCGGGAGCTCCTCTTTCTGAACATCGGAGACCCTATCCAGTATGATTTTTACACCCCTCGCCCCTTGGTGGAGGCCGCCTGCAGGGCCATGTTTGAGAACCTCACGGGTTATTCGGCCTCCGCCGGGGTGGACGAGGCCATCGAGGCCATTCGGCGGGAAGCCCGGCGCCGGGGAATTGAACCCGTGGATATCTTCGTCACCACTGGGGCCAGTGAGGCCATCGACTTCGCCCTCACGGCCCTGGTAAACAGCGGAGACAATGTCTTAGTCCCCTTTCCCGGTTACCCCCTTTACACGGCCATCCTGGCCAAGCTGGAGGCCGAGGCCCGTCCCTACTATTTGCGAGAGGAGGATGGGTGGCAACCCGACCCGGAGGAGATTGCCTCCCGGGTAAACGGTCGCACCCGGGGCATCGTCCTTATCAACCCTAACAACCCCACCGGGGCAGTTTTCAGTCGGGAGGTGCTCGAGGCCATTGCCGAAGTGGCCCGCCGGCACCATCTGGTCATCTTTTCCGACGAAATCTACGACAAGCTGGTCTTCGATGGGGACAAACACTTTTCTATAGCGGCCCTGGCCCCGGACCTTCCGGTAGTGACCTTTAACGGGCTTTCCAAGTGTTACCTAGCTCCGGGGTTCCGCATCGGATGGGGGATAGTTTCCGGGCCTGGGAAGGCCCTAAAGGACTACATCGAGGCCATCCACAAGCTGGCCCGAGCCCGGCTTTCTACCAGCCACCCCAAGCAGTACGCCATTCCCGTGGCCCTGGACGGGGACCAGGCCCACCTTCCGGTGCTCTTAGAAAAACTACGCCGCCGGCGGGATCTCACCTACAGGATGCTCAACGAAATTCCTGGCATTTCCTGCGTGAAACCCCGGGGGGCCTTCTATGCCTTCCCCCGCATCGAGGTCCCTGGGGTCTCTGATCGGGAATTCGTGCGGGAGCTCATCTTGGAGACCGGGGTGGTGGTGGTGCATGGTAGCGGTTTCGGAGAGGTCCCGGGAACAGCCCACTTTCGAGTGGTCTTCCTTCCGCCGGAAGGGGTCCTGAGCCGGGCCTTTGAACGGTTAGCGGACTTCGCCGCCAAATTTTTCAAACACTACGGCCTTTGATTCCGGTGTAGATGGTGACCACCCCCAGGGTCAGGGGATAGGCCCGGAGATCTTCAAAGCCGGTTTCCGCCATCCAGGAGAGCACCTCCTTCGGCGCGGCGAAGGCGTAGATGGACCGGGCCAAGTAGAGATAGGCCTCCCGATCTCCAGTAAGCCACCCTCCAAGGAGGGGCAGGAAATGGCGGAGATAAAAGGCGTAGAGGGGGGCGAAGAGGGGAGCCTGGGGACGGCTGAATTCTAGGATGACCAGTTTTCCCCCAGGTCGCAACACCCGGAAGACTTCAGAGAGGCCCTGACGGGGTCGGGCTAGGTTACGCAGGCCGAAGGCCATGGTAGCCCCCTGAAAGCTATGGTTCCTAAAAGGAAGGGCCTCGGCGTCTCCCACCACGCAGGTGATGTAGCGAGCTAGCGGATGCCGACGTAGGCGCCACTTTCCGTAAAGGAGCATCTCCGGGGTGAGGTCCAGGGCGGCCACCGGCCGGGGCCTCTGGCGCACCAGCTCTAAGGCCAGGGGTAGGGTGCCGGCGCAGAGGTCCAGAAGCGGTCCGGGAAAGGCGATCAGCTCCGCCGCGGCCTTCCGGCGCCAGAAGGCGTCTCGCCCGAGACTCCCCACCCGGTTGACCAGGTCATAACGGCGAGTGACTCGGGAGAACTTTTCCTTTACGAAGCGTTTTTTGTCCTTCACTTAAAGCTCTACGAAGCGGAGCTCCGGGACCGAGGGAATCTCCCCTCGCCGGAAGAGATGTTGGTAGAAGGCCCGCAGGGCCTCCTGTTTTACTCCGGAAAGATCGTACTCCAGACCCAGAAGGTAGGCCCGGGCCTCTTCCAGGGAAAGCTTTGGCGGTTTCTCCCGGGCGGCGGCCTCCGAGAGCCGGGCTAGTCCTCGGGCCCGCGAAAGGTAAAGGGCCTGCGCCACCTCCCGCAGGAGAGACCGCCAGGGAGAAACGACCTCCCGCCTGACCGCCAAGACCGCAAAGACGAAAGGCAGACCGGTCTGCTCCATCCAGACCCCGGCCAGATCCAAGATCTCGGGAAAGGGCGGACTTTTGCGCAGGAGGAGGGCCTCGTCTCCGATGGCCAGATAACCCCGGTTTAACTCTTCCGGCCTTCCCCTCCGGTACTCTGGATGCACCCCCTGAAAGTCCTCTAAAAGGATCCGCAGCAGGGCCACGGAGGTTTCGCTTTCCGAGCTCAGGGCTACAGTCTTTCCTGAAAGCCCCTTCAGCGTGCCCTGATAAAAGAAGAGCACGCTCCCCACGCGGCCGCTGGCACTGATGGAAAGATCCGGAAAAAGAAGGAGACTTTCAGGGTGGCGGACGTAGAGCACCGAAGGGACCAGGCCGGCCTCCAGCTCTTCGGATAGAAGCCTCCGGGAGAGCTCAGCCGGGGAGGCGTAGAGGACCTCCACCTCTTCCGGGAGGCTTTGGGCCAAATCCCAGCGCAGGGGGGCCGTGTTGAGATAGCGCACCAGTCCCAGCCTAAACCGTGGCATAAAGGCGCACCTCCACCTTCTTGGGCCCCTCCAAGAGGCGCTCCCAGGGGGAACTCCGGCCTGGGGGGAGCCCTAGACCGATCAATTCTGCCCGGGCCCCGGGGCCGATAAATCCCAGATCCCGGCGCCCTAGGGCCTCGGCCCCCCACAGGGTGGCCATGAGAAAGAATTTCTCCGGCGGCACCTCGGGATAGGCCGCGTAAAGGGCCTCCACCTCCGCCAGTACGGAAAGCCGGTCGTTGCTGGCCAGACTGTCGGTGCCCAGACAGGGCTTGAGCCCCGAGGAGAGCATCTGGGGGAGGGGGGCCAGCCCCACCCCTAGAAAGATATTGCTCCGCGGGCAGAGACAGGGACGGGCCTGGTGCCGAGCTAGAATTTCTAAGTCCCTCCGGGAAACCTGGACCAGATGCACGCAGATGGTCCTTTCGTCCAGAACCCCCAGCCGCTGGAGATAAGCCACCGGGGAGAGTCCCGGGGCCTCGAACCCTGAAGGAAGCTGCCCTCGTTCCTCAAGGAGTGTACGCAGAGGACCCTGGCCCCTCTCCAGGAAGGCGCATTCCTCCGGGCTTTCCGCTACATGGATGCTCAAGGGAAGCTTGGCCCGCCGGGTCCAGCTCTTGAGGGCCTGAATGAGCACCGGGGAGACGGTATAAGGGGCATGTGGGGAAAGGGAATAAGTGATGCGCCCGCCCTCCGGCCCCCTCACAAATTCCTGGATGCGACTGTCCCCTTTAAAGTCGATGATCTCCCGAAAATAGACACTGTAAAAAGGGGCCTCCCGCAGGAGTCCCAGAGAAAGCCCGGTATTGCCTATGTCCGCGATAAGACCTACGCCTTCCTGCCAGAGTTCTTGTAAGGCCTCCTTTACCGCGCGACGCGCCTCGGAAAGGGCCACCTCCGTGCGCTTGCGCAAAAGACTTCTCACCCAGCTCACGAAGGAACCAGAGGGAGTAAGCCGAAAGCGGAAGACCGAAAGTTCCAGGTGGGTGTGGGCGTTTACCAGGGCGGGCAGGAGGGCCACCTCTCCTAGATCCAGGATCTTTCCCCGGAAGGTACGGCGGAGATGGCGAAAGCTCCCCAGCTCCCGCACTCGGCCGCCGCTGACCACCACCGCCCCGTCGATCAGGGGCGGAGAAACCATGGGGAGGATCACCGGGGCCCGCAGAAGGACCGGCTTCGGACCCAGAGGGTATTCCTGCATCTATTCCAGAAGGGTGTAATCCATGCGCCGCCGGCGGGGCTCATAACCCGCGTCGCGAATGAGGCGCCTTATTTCTTCCTCGGAAAGCCGGTGGGAGACCCCGGTGGCAGCCACCACGTTTTCTTCAATCATGGTGCTTCCGAAGTCGTTGGCCCCAAATTCCAAGGCCACCTGGGCTACCTTGGGCCCCTGCGTCACCCAGGAGGCCTGGAGGTTGGGGATGTTGTCTAGCACGATGCGCGAGACGGCCAAGGTTTTAAGGTATTCCACCGGCGTGGCCTTGGGAGCAGAGAGGGTGGTGTTTCCCGGCTGAAAGGGCCAGGGGATAAAGGCCGTAAACCCCCCTGTCTCTTCCTGGAGTTCTCGAAGGCGCAGGAGGTGTTCTATCCGGTCCTCGAGGGTCTCCACATGCCCGAACATCATGGTGGCCGTGGTCTTGAGCCCCAGACGGTGGGCGGTGCGCATCACCTCCAGCCACTCCTCCGCCGAGCACTTTCTCGGAGAGATCTTCCGGCGCACCCGGTCCACCAGGATCTCCGCCCCCCCTCCAGGGATGGAATCCAGCCCCGCGGCCATTAACCTCCGCAGCACCTCCTCCAAGGAAAGCCCTTCCCGTCGAGCGAAAAAGACGATTTCTGGCGGAGAAAAGGCGTGAACATGCACCTGAGGGAAGCGCTCCTTGAGAAAGGAGAGCATCGTTTCGTAGTAAGAAAGGGGAAGGTCCGGGTGGAGCCCCCCTTGGAGGAGGATCTGATAACCTCCCAAGGAGAGGGTCTCTTCCACCTTGCGGGAAAGCTCCTCTAGCGAAAGTACGTAGCCCTCAGGGTCCCCCGGGGTGCGGTAATAGGCGCAGAACTTGCACCCGGAGACGCAGATGTTGGTGTAGTTGATGTTGCGGTCCACGATGTAAGTGACGATGGGTTCGGGATGCAGGCGCCAGCGCACCTCCCGGGCCAGTTCCCCCAGGGCGAAGAGATCCAACTGAAAAAGGGCCAGGGCCTCTTCCTTTCCCAGACGCTCCCCTGCCAGGACTTTCTTGACCAGGTTTTCCATGGGGTTTCTTTAGGGGCCTTGCACACGGCCCTCTCTCCCGGTTAGATAGCATTTAACCGCGGGGCCAAGGGGGAGTCAACGTGCGGGGAAACGAGTGGCCACCTGTAGAGTGGAGCGGCAGGTTTTATCTGGCGGATCTCCATGTGCACAGTCGTTACAGTCGGGCCACCAGCCGGGAGATGGGGGTGGCGGTGCTCTGTCGGGTGGCCCGGGAAAAGGGCCTGGCCCTGGTGGGCACCGGGGACTTCACTCATCCCGAGTATTTCCGGGAGCTCTGTGACCTTCTGGAGCCTGCTCCGGAGGAAGGGCTCTATCTCTTTCGGGAAGATCCTGAGGGCCCGCGCTTCATTCTTTCGGCGGAGATCTCGCTTATCTTTTCCTGGAGAGGGAAAACCAACCGGAGGATGCACCTTCTCCTTCTGGCCCCTTCGCTGGAGGTGGTCCGCGAGGTCAACCTGGCCCTTTCCCGCCTGGGGGACCTCTCCGCTGACGGTCGTCCTACCTTCGGGAGCCCGGCCCGGGAGGTGGTCCGCCTCTTGCGCCGGATCTCTCCGGAGATCGCCGTGATTCCGGCCCATGCCTGGACCCCCTGGTATTCCCTCTTCGGGTCTTTTTCCGGCTTCGACTCCGTGGAGGAGTGTTTTGAAGAGGAGACCGAGCACATCTGGGCCCTGGAGACCGGGCTTTCCTCGGATCCGGAGATGAACTGGCGGGTCTCGGCCCTCGACCGTTTCACTCTCATCTCCAATTCCGACGCCCATTCCCCGTCCAAACTCGGCCGGGAAGCTAACGCTTTCTGGCACCCCATGAGCTATCCGGAAATCCTGCGGGCCCTCCAGAGCGGGAACCTGGCCTTTACCATAGAGTTCTATCCCGAGGAGGGAAAGTATCACTTCGATGGCCACCGGGCCTGCGGGGTCTTTTTCTCTCCGGCGGAGACCCGGGCCCACGGGGGGAAGTGCCCGGTCTGCGGGCAACCCCTCACCGTAGGGGTCATGCATCGGGTAGAGGAGCTGGCCGACCGGCCCGAGGGCTTTCGCCCGCCAGGGAAACCCTTATCCGTGCATCTGGTACCCCTTCAGGAGATCATCGCTGAGGCCCTAGGGATGGGCCCCCAGAGCAAACGAGTGAAAAAGACCTATCGCCAACTGGTGGAGCTTGGCGGGAGCGAGTTCGCCCTTCTCCTGGAAAGGTCCTATGAGGAGCTGGCGGAGTTTGTGCCGGAGAGGATCCTTGAGGGGATTCGGCGGGTGCGCGAGGGGCGAGTCTATGTGCGGCCGGGTTACGACGGACTCTACGGGGTGGTCTCCATTTTTCGGGAGGGAGAATCTCCTGAAGGCCCCCCGGCAGAGGCCCCCCGCCAACAGAGCCTCTTTTAGAGAGCTCTAAAAAATCGGGCTTAGAGGTAAAATAAATAAAAGTGCCAAAAAGAGGCCTCTGGAAGGCGGTAAGAATGAGTGAGATTGTGCGGTTTGGGGTTTCTATCCCGGAGGGTCTGCTGCAAAAGTTTGACCAGTATCTTCGGCGAAAGCACTACCGCAATCGCTCGGAGGCCATTCGGGACCTTATCCGGGAAAAGTTAGTGGAAGAGGAGTGGCGTCAAAGCCGTAGCGAGGTGGTGGGCACCATCACTTATGTCTACGATCACCACAAGCGGGAGCTCACCGATCGGCTTCTTCATCTCCAGCACAACCACTACGCGCAGATTATCTCCACCCAACACGTCCATTTAGACCATGACCGCTGTCTGGAGGTGATTATTGTAAAAGGTCCGGCCTCGGCGGTCCGCGAGCTGGCCGACCGGATCAAGGCCTTGAAAGGGATCCTCCACTGCAGTCTCTCCATGACCACCACCGGAAAAGACCTGCTCTAGGAATCCTCAGGCTTTTCTTGAGGTCTCCCTAGCCGGGTCTTGGGGAAAATAGCGTGCCCCTTCAAAAAATCCGAGACAGACATCCGGCGTTTGCCGGCAAGTTGGACCTCGGAGACCGCCAGCACCCCTTCCCTACAGGCTATAAGAAGTTGCCCCTCTTCCACCCCCAGGACCGTCCCTGGAGGCTCGGGGCTTTCTCGCTGGAGCACCCGCGGACGAAAAAGCTTGAAGACCTGACCCTCGAGAAAGGTGTAGGCTCCGGGACGCGGATCGAAGGCCCGGATGCGCCGGGCCACCTCCTGGGCCGGCCGGTGGAAATCCAGCCGCGCGTCTTCTTTTTTGAAAGGCGGGGCGTAGGAAGCCCCCTCCTCCGGTTGAGGATGGGGCTTAAGCCTCCCTTCTTTATGTAAGGCCAGGGCCTCAAGCAGGGCCTCGGCCCCCATCCGGGAAAGCCTTTCGTAGAGCTCCCCCCCGGTTTCCCCCTCCCCGATGGGGGTCCTTTTTTGTAAAAGGATGGGGCCGGTGTCCAGGCCCTCGTCCATGAGCATGAGGGTGATCCCGGTCTCGGTCTCTCCTTCAAGGATGGCCCAGCGGATGGGGTCCGCTCCCCGATACTTGGGAAGAAGCGAGGCGTGGATGTTCCAGCAGCCGTGAGGCGGAAGCTCCAGGACCTCCCGGGGGAGGAGCTTCCCGTAGGCCGCCACCACGATGAGATCTGGGGAAAGTTCCTGCAGGCGCTTGAAAAATTCCGGGTCCTTGAGACGCTCCGGTTCCAGGACCGGAAGCCCTGCGGCCAGAGCCACCTCCTTCACCGGGGAGGGACGCAGGCGCCGGCCCCGGCCCCGGGGCCTGTCCGGCTGGGTGACCACCGCCAGCACCCTCTCGCTTTCGAGAAGGGCCCTCAGGGCCGGAACGGCAAACTCCGGCGTCCCCATGAAGACCACCCGATATCTCATTTGAGAAGCAGCCTCGCCGGACGCAATTCCCGCTTGAAGGGGTCGAGCACCACCCCCAAGATCTCCGAGTGCTACTTCCGTTTTCCCTTCGGAGAGGGACACTCTCCGGTGATTCTGGGTGAGGAGGGAGAGGACGAAAATCTTCTGGGAGTGGTGACCTTGGAGATCCTGGGG
>QOAM01000094.1 GCA_003978075.1 Thermodesulfatator sp.
ATGGGAGCTATCTTAAGGTGATGCAATCCCTGGTGAAGGTGGAGGTGCTCATCCTTGATGACTGGGGGTTGAATCAGCTGAGCCGGGTCCAGGCCCTGGATCTTTTGGAGGTGGTAGAAGAGAGATATCAGAGGGGTTCCACGGTTATTATCATCAGCGAGGTGCCGGTAGGGACCTGGTATCAGGTGATAGGGGATTCAACGATAGCGGATGCGATTTTGGACCGGCTGGTCCACAATGCGTACCGGGTGGAGATGGAGGGGGAATCCATGAGGAGACAGGGGGTCAAAGTCCCCAGTTTGGGGCAAGGTAACCGTGCCGGAGCCGGGGTGTGAGATGAGGTGGGAACTTTTCCTGGAACAAGTGGGGACTTTGGCTGGAATACGCAGTTGCCAACTTTTTTCAAGGTCAGACCTGGCTTCCGATAATTCCCCTTGAGTAATATCCCCTTGGTGCGCCTGCCAATATCACCTTCCTAATCCGGAAGTGTTCCTTTCGGAAAATCCTTACAATCCGCCTTTTTCTCAAAAGACCTTTTGACCCAAACATGAGCGTGCCCTAAGTGGGAAATAGTTTTTCCATAGATACTTTTTAGTAATTGCGACTAAATTTCTATAAGTAGGCAACTTGTAATTAATTATTTTGCTCGGCCATCTGGACTCTTGACAAGATTATTTCTTTATGTTATAGCAATTGCGACTAAATTTCTATAAGGAGGGAATTATGGGATGGAGGCTCGTAGAGCTCGGCCCCGGAGAAAAGGGAATAATCCGAGGGATTTGGGGGTTTTCAACCAATGGAGGTCCGGAAAAACAAGGAAAAGGTGGCTGTTATGGGCGGTGCGGCCGGAATTTTAAAAGACTATGCGAAGTTCTGGGACTTTATCCAGGTCAGGAGGTCTTGGTGGTGGAAAATCGAGGAAAAGGCCCGCTATTGGTGGAGGTGGGGGGCCGGATCTTCGCTTTGGGAAGGGGACAGGCGGAAAAGATATGGGTAGAACCCATTCTCGAAAAAGGAGGACCAAAATGAAACTTTTTGAGGTTAAACCGGGTATGAAATGCCGGGTTAAGGCCCTAGGGCCGGGAATGGCTGCCCTGCGGCGCAGGCTCCTCGATCTCGGGGTCCTTTCCGGAGAGCCTTTGCTGGTGATCCGGAAAGCCCCTCTGGGAGACCCTATGGAGATTGAAGTTAAAGGAACCCGCATCACTTTGCGCCGTGATGAGGCCCAAAAAATCGAGGTGGAGGTGGAATATGACTAAACAGATCGTAGTGGCTGTGGCCGGTAATCCTAACACCGGTAAAACCACCTTTGTTAATGCTCTGGCCGGAACCCGCCTGCGGGTGGGCAACTGGCCGGGAGTAACCGTGGAGAAAAAAGAGGCCCTCCTGCGCCTAAATGGAAAAGAAATATTCCTGGTGGACCTTCCCGGGACTTACAGCCTAAGTCCTTACAGTGAAGAGGAAATAATCGCTCGGGACTTTCTAGTCAAGGAAAGACCCGACGTGGTGCTCAACGTGGTGGATGCCACCCATCTGGAGCGCAATCTCTACCTCACCCTCCAAATCCTGGAAACCGGGTGTCCGGTGGTATTAGTCCTCAATATGTATGACGAGGCCCGACGAAGGGGTCTAGAAATAAATCTTGCCCGCCTTTCCGCCCTTTTGGGGATTCCGGTAGTCCCTACAGTGGCCGTAAAAGGTGAGGGTCTTCAGGAGGCCCTGCAACAGGCCCTGGAGCTGGCGGCCTCGCCCAATCCACGGAAAAAGGTGCATTATGGAGAGGAAATCGAGGGAGCCATAAAGGAGATAGAGGATTGGCTGGGAAAAAATGTCCCCCAGATAGCGGTAAAATATCCTCTTCGCTGGCTGGCCTTAAAACTTCTGGAGGGAGATCCCCGGGTCCTTCAGGAAACCGGACTCAAAATTCCCGAAGACCTCCCTTTGATCCGACATCTCCAGAAAGTTCACGGGGACCTGAGTGATCTCCTCATAGAAGCCCGCTACGGATTGGCCGCGGGGCTTGTACGCCAATGCATAAAAGAGCATAGGGTGGAACCCCCTCTTTCGGAAAAACTGGATCGCCTTCTTCTTAACCGCTATCTGGGCCCTCCTCTTTTTGCTTTGGCCATGTGGCTGGTTTTCAAGGTGGCCTTCGATTTTTCCGCGCCTTTTGTGGACTGGTTCGACGGATTGATCGGCGCGACAGGAGGGACCCTTTCTTACCTCCTTAAACACCTGTCCGTACCGGATTGGCTATATTCTTTGATTATAGACGGGCTCGTTTCCGGGGTGGGCGCGGTAGCGGTATTTTTACCCCTGATTTTCATCCTAATGTTGGTTTTGACCTTTCTTGAGGGTTCGGGATATTTGGCCCGGGTAGCCTTTCTGGTTGACCGTCTTTTTTCTTTTGTGGGGCTTCATGGGAAGTGTGCTCTGCCCTTGCTTTTGGGCTTCGGCTGCAACGTGCCCTGTGTTTATGCTACCCGGGTGCTGGAGTCCCGAAGAGATCGGATCCTTACGGTGGCTTTAGCCCCGTTTATGTCCTGTGGGGCTCGTCTCCCGGTGTACGTTCTTTTTGCCGCGGCCTTTTTCGGGCCCCGGGCCGGAACAGTCATCTGGTCTTTATACCTTCTGGGAGTGGTCGTGGCTTTGGTTCTGGCCCTGGTCCTGCAACGCACACTTCTCCGTGAAGAACCGGGCCTCTTCGTGATGGAACTGCCTCCCTATCGTATGCCCGGCTGGCGTTATCTCCTGGTTCATGCCTGGGAAAAAACCCGCCACTTCGCGGTGAAGGCCGGAACCTATATCGTGGTGATCTCTATGCTGGTCTGGGCTTTACTCCATCTTCCCCCGGGACAAGACCTCAGGCATTCCTATCTCGGTCGTCTGGGAGCCTTTATAGCCCCGGTTTTTAGACCCCTAGGTTTTGCTCATTGGGAGGCCGGTGCCGCTTTAGTGACCGGAGTTCTGGCTAAGGAAATGGTAGTGAGCACTCTAGGCCAGATTTACGGTACAGAGAAAAGGGAACCCTCCGCGGAAATTTCTTTCCCTTGGGAAAGCTGGAAAGAAGTTATAAAAGGACTTCCCCTGGCCTTTGTGGAGGCCGGAAAGAACCTTTGGGCCTCCTTTTCTCCGGTGAGTCTAGAGGCCGAGTCTCCCGCCCCTAAACTTCTAGAAAAAATACGCCAGAAATTCGATCCCTTTTCCGCCTATGCCTTCATGGTCTTTACTCTTCTTTACGCTCCTTGCATGGTGGTTCTGGCTTCAGCCTACGCGGAATTTCGCAGTCTTAAACTTCTGGCCATCATGGTAGGTGCAGGCCTTTTTTCGGCCTATCTCCTGGGGATTTTGATTTATCAAATAGGGCATTTGTTTTGAAAAAAAGAGAGGAGGGAAGAATGATGAAAGGCAGGAGGATTTATCGGGAAGTTTTGAGGGTGTTAGTGTGTTTGGTTTTTCTGAGCCTCTCGGTATCTCCGATTCGGGCTGCGGATCCGGAGGTGGAGGAGCTCAAGCGTTTGCTTCAGCAGGTGATGGAGGAGAACCGGCGGCTGGCGCAGCGGGTGAACGAGCTGGAGCGGCGCCTGGAGGCTTACGAGAAGGAGGCGGAAAAGGGAGAAAAGCCGGTTCCTGCGGAAAAGACCTGGTACCAAAGGATGAATCTCGGGCTTTCGGTGGCCGGAGTGGTTCACGGGGTAGTTGGGGCGGATCGAGAGGTCTTGAGGGATGAAGATAAGGGTTATGCGGCCACCGCGGTGGATCTGGAAGCTGCGGTAGAGTTCTCGGAGAAGGACCGGGCTTATCTACTCTTAGAAATGGGATCCGGAAAAAATCCAGAGGACGAAGTGGAATCCTTTTCCGGGATCATCGACGAGTCCCTTTCCATGGTGCCGGTGGCCACCGACGATGGGGAGGTGCGCATCAGCGAGGCCTGGTACGAACACGACTTTCTTTGGGGGACTTCTCGTCTGCGCTTGCGGGCGGGAAAAATCGATATCACCACCGACTTCGATACCAATGAATATGCCAATGACGAGAACGAACAATTTATTTCTCCGATTTTCATCAACAACATCGCCGTAGAATGGCCGGATTACGGGTTCGGGGCCATGCTCTGGTTTGAAAGCAAGAAGGTGGATTTAGGTCTGGGGTATGCGGACGCTAACGGTGACTGGGAAAATATTTTCGACTATCCTTTTCTCATCGGGCAGATTACTTTGCGTTTTGAGCCCTGGGGACGGCCCGGAAACTATCGTTTTTACGCCTGGTACAACGGAGAAAAACACGCAGAAATTAAAGGGAATGATGAAAACGAAAGGGGTTATGGAGTAGGGATTTCTTTGGATCAAGAGCTTTTGGAGGGGGTGGGATTTTTCCTGCGGTATGGGTGGCAGAATGACGAGGTTTATCCCTATGATCAGGCCTTAAGCGGTGGGTTTTCCCTTTCGGGAAGGTTCTGGGGACGTCCGGAAGATGCTCTGGGTTTAGGAGCCGGGGTAGCTTTTCTTTCGAATGATTACGAGGATATGCTGGAGGCCGAGGGGGTAAATACCGCGGATGAATACCACCTGGAAATATTTTATCGTTTTCGGGTCAACGATTATCTTCGCCTGACTCCGAGCCTTGAGTGGACGGATAACCCTGCAGGTTATGAAGATCGAGATGATTTTTGGGTGTTCACCCTGAGGGCCTTTTTTGAATTTTGAACGGTGGAAGACTCTTTCGCTTTTCCTGGTCCTGTGGTCCTCGGCGGTCTTAGCCGGAAGCACCTCTCCGGAGGCCGGAGAGGTGGTGGCCGCCACCCGGGTGAAAACCGATGTCCGGCACCT
Organism: Thermodesulfatator sp.; assembly: GCA_003978075.1. Taxonomy (GTDB): domain Bacteria; phylum Desulfobacterota; class Thermodesulfobacteria; order Thermodesulfobacteriales; family Thermodesulfobacteriaceae; genus Thermosulfurimonas_A. The sequence goes on from QOAM01000094.1 coordinate 4,830, forward strand.
TCCGGACACGGTCAGGGTGATCACCGGAAAAGACATCGAGCGTCGGGAGGTAGAGGGGTTTACCAGGTCCTTGAGGGTTACCCCGAGGAGTTTTTTCCTCTAATGTAAGGACCTCTCTTTAGAATGAGGAAAGGTACAATGAGGGTCTCCGGAAGGCTGTCTGACTCACAACAAAGAGAAGTCTCCGGAAAATCCGGGGCGGTTTACGCCACCTTGAAGGGGGATCTTTGCGGACTTAGAATTTTGGAGGAGGGGGTCGGTCGGCGGTCGCCAGAGGTCTAAGAAACCTCTGGAGGAAAGTCCGGGCTCCACAGGGCAGGGCGCCGGGTAACTCCCGGAGGGGGTAACCCCTGGAAAGTGCCACAGAAAAGAGACCGCCCTGGGCCCCTGGGCCTAGGGTAAGGGTGAAACGGTGGGGTAAGAGCCCACCGCTCCCTCCCGCAAGGGAGGGAGGCACGGCAAACCCCGCCTGGAGAAAGGCCGCATAGGGGGGCGCTGGAGGGTGGCCCGCCCGAAGCCCCCGGGTAGGCCGCTAGAGCAGCCGGGTAACCGGCTGCCTAGAGGAATGACCGCCACCCAGGGGATCGCAAGGTCTCTTGGGCACAGAACCCGGCTTATGACCGGCCCTCTCCTTACCTCTTAGAGGCGATAAAAGTAAAGGGGATCCTCTACCCGTAAGACCTTTTCTGGAACGAATCCGGGAAGAGGGAAGTTGGCACTTATTACTATCGTCCCCGGCCGGGCCTCCCGGCGGATCTTTTCCGCCACCCGGGGCATCACATCCGGAAAGAGATAGCAGAAGATCAGATCGTAATGGGAAAGATCGGCCTGCATGAAATCTCCGTAACGGACTTCCCCTGGGATTCGCAAAAAGAGGTTAAGGGTCCGCGAGAGAAACCAGGCCCAAGGGTTGATTTCGTAGCCCACAGCCTTAACGCCAAAGCGTCGCCAGACCGCCCGCAAAAATCTCCCGTCTCCGCAACCCAGATCCACCACCCGGGCCGAGGGTGAAAGTTCGATCTCGGCGAGGATAGCCTGGATCTTGCGGGAGGAGGTGCCCACGAACATGGCTCCACGTGTTTTAGGAAGCACCAAAACCGTGGAAAGGGCGTAAAGGAAAAAAACGGCCAATCCCACCCCCAGGATCCCCAAAAACAATACCTTCATACCTAAATTTTAAAGGGGCTTCTTAAAAAGTCAGAGGTCTCAAAGTAGGATTGTCCCCACTTATTGCTAAAATGGGAGTTTGAAGAGTCCCACCGAGAGGGCGCGACATGGCCTATGTGATAAGGGGATTAGCCCGAGAGGGGAGCTTTAGGGTCTTTGCCGTGGAATGTCGGGAGGTGGTGGAGGAGGCCCGCCGTTTGCAAGGGCTCTCTCCCACGGCTGCCGCAGCCCTGGGGAGGGCGCTGGCCGCAGCGGCCCTTCTGGCCGCAGACTTCAAGGCCGGCCGGGTAATGCTTCAGATAAACGGAGGTGGTCCCTTGGGAGAGATCCTGGCTGAAGGGGACGCTGAGGGAAACCTTCGGGGCACGGTGCAGCGTCCGTGGGTACATCCTGAGCCCCGGGGAGGCAAACTCTCCGTGGGCGAGGCCGTGGGCCGTAAGGGTTTTCTTTCGGTGGTCCGAGATTTGGGCCTTAGGGAGCCTTATCAGAGCTCCGTGCCCCTGGTCTCCGGAGAGATCGCCCAGGATCTGGCCTATTACCTTACGGTCTCCGAACAGATCCCTTCTGCCGTGGCCTTAGGGGTCTTGGTAGAAGTGGACGGCTCCATCAAAGAGGCCGGGGGCTTTTTGGTACAGCGGATGCCCGGAGCAAGTGAGGAGGATTTGAAGGCCGCGGAGGAAGCCATCTCTCAGGCAGGCACGGTGACCCAGCTCCTCTCTCAAGGCCTCTCTCCAGAGGATATTTTGGAGAAGCTCTTTCCCGGGCGGGTGGAAATTTTGGAAAAAAGAGAAGTCCGTTACCGCTGCCGCTGCTCCCGAGAGAGGGTGGAAAACGCCCTGGCAGCCCTAGGACGAGAGGAACTCCTTAAACTGATAGAAAGGAAGGAGCCTGCCCGAGTAACCTGTCATTTCTGCGGTCGGGAATACGAAGTGCCTCTGGAGGACCTTCAACGCCTCCTCTCCGAGCTCGAAAAACCTCACTAAATTTTTCCAAAAATAAGCGTGATAGAAAACTTTATTAAAGAAATTTAATAAAAAGGTCCTCCAAGAGATCTTACAGTCGCAAGATCTACTTCGTGACACATGAAGATTACGAAGGATACATAAAAGAAAAGGAGAAGCCAGGTGGGCAGACGTTTCTGGAGGAGGGTTATAGCCTGCCAGAAGCTCCAGCACTCCAGGGCAAAAGGGGGAAACCCCAGATAACCGGGCAGGGGCATTTCAAAGAGTTTTATCCGCATGAGCCAGGCCCAGGGGAGGTGATAGACCCATTTGGCTCCCGCCCAGTAGTTCCAGGATTCCCAAAAAAGTCCACATATTAGTCCAGATAAGAGGAGTAGGGTAGGGCGGCGAAGGGATCCGTTCTGGAGATCCCAGAGGAGGGATTTTTCAGGGGCTACTAAATAAAGGGCGGGCTCCAAAAGAAGGAAGATGAAGGCCCAGACCAGAGGGAAAAAGAGCCGGGGATAGGCCAAAGGGAGGGCCAGGCAGAGGATCCCGAGGAGGGTCGAAGGGAGGGCCAGGGCCTGAGAGGATCGGGGTTTTACCTCAAAAGACCTTTGGATTAGCGCCTCCAGCAAATCGTAGCTTTCAAAAATCCCCGGAAGCACAGTGGCAAAGGCTAGAACATATCCAGACCATCTTACCAAAAGATTCGAAGGAACCTTAAGATAAGACCAATTTTTAAGAAAGAGGTTGAACCACTCGAAGACAAACCAGAAGAAAGCTGACCAGAGGGAGAGCTGGAGGAATTCTCGGGGAGAGGAGGAGAGGCGTGAGGAACCCCGGAGGCGCAGGACCAGCCAGTCAGCGAAAAAGATATAGCTCCACCAGGCAAAGAGATAGAACCAGGTCTGCAAGAAAGGGCAACCGGCCCCTAAACCTCCCCAGGCCAAAAGGAAGATCCCTAAGGCCAGCAGGCCGTAATTCTTCTTGAGGATTTTCCGTATCTTCACCAAGTTAAGAACCCCGAGAAGAGTCTTTTCTCCGGGGCAGGGGGCCCCGATCTTTAAAAAATCTCAAGTTTCCATTTTACCAGCCGCTCTGGTGGTGGCGAGATTTTATTTTACATAATATCTATTATCAGACATTTACCGTACCGGAGTTTCTGCGACGAACGCTTCTTGCCCAAAACCCCTCCTTGAGGCTATGATGGATGCGATGGCTATAGTAGGCGTTTTGGTCCTTCTGGTGCTCGGCCTCTTGATCTTTTTTCTCCTCCGCAACCGTTCTTCTGATCAAAATCCCCAAAAACTCTATGTCGGCGAAAGGCCCCCTGAGACACTCTGGCAAGAATTCGATCTGCCATCCCCCACCCCTGAGCCCGAAGAACCCCGAGTAGAAGTTTATGACCTAGCCTATTATGACTTTGACCCCCACCCCCATATATCCGAGAAAGTAGAGAGCGAGGTCCGCAAGATTTTAGAGAAGCTCCCTGTCCCCCGGGTTATCGTGGCCCAGATTTATCAGCTCTTTGAGGACCCCCGTAGCTCTCCTTCTAAGATCGCCAGGTTTATCTCTGCAGACCCCGTCCTTACCGGAGAAATTTTAAGGATCGCCAATTCAGCTTATTATCGCACCGCCGCAGCCCCCAAAATAACCTCGGTGAACCGAGCCATCGTCCTTATAGGATATAACCACCTCCGCATGATCCTTCTCCATTACTTTCTCCTCCGAACCGTCACGGAACATACTCCTCTTTCCCCGAAAGAGATAGAAGACCTTCGGAAACACGCCCTTCAGGTCTCAGCCATCATGGGCTATATCGCCCTCCAGAAGGGCTACGATACCGGGCTTTACCTTACCGCCGGGATTCTACACGATGTGGGTAAGTTCTTCCTCCCCTTGTTCGGGGAAAAAGGAACGGTGAGCGGTCTTCAGGAAGGTCCTCCCCTTCAAGAAGAGGAGATGCTCTACGGCTTTACCCACACCTCCTTAGGGGCCTATATCACCCGTTTTTGGGAGCTACCGGAGGAGATGCAAGCAGCCACGGCTTATCATCATCCGCGCCTGCGAAGCGATCTTTGGGATCTCCCGCCTGCCCATCGAACTTTATTGGGCTGGTTAATAGTGGCTGACTATTTATCCCACCTTTACGGGGACCTCCGAGCCTCTTATGCCTACAAGGTCCCCTCTTGGGTGCTAGAGGGCCTTAAGCTCTCCTCCCCGGAAGACCTGCTCACCCCAGAACTTCTTGGGCATCTCAAACGGGCCTCGGTAATAGAAGGCCCCTAGGAGCCCCTTGCAAAAGCGCGAGGCCTCCTTAGGCCTTTTCCAGTCTCACTGCAGCTACCTTGTATTCCGGAGTGTGCACTTTTACCTCTAATCCTGGGCTGGTAAGGAGATTGGTTAGGGCTTCCCAGAAATGGAAATCTATGAAAATTTGCCCTGGATTCACCCGGGTGGTGAGGTGAGCCCGAGCACGGATCTCTCCCCGTCGCGAAATAATCCGTACGGGATCCCTTTCACGCAAGCCCAACTTGCGCGCGTCTCGGGGGTGAATCTCTACCAGTTCCTCGGGCAAGATCTCCGTCAACCCCGAGACCCTCCGGGTCATGGAACCACAATTGTAATGATAAATACGACGGCCGGTGATCAAAAGAAAGGGATAGTCCCCGCTGGGTTCCTCCTCTGGGGCCCAGTACTGGGGTCGGCCAAAGGAGGCCTTCCCCGAAGGACGAGCGAATCTTTCGGTAAACATGAGCTCGGTCCCGGGATGATCCTCTTTGGGAACCGGCCAGCACAGCCCTCCTTCCTCTAAACGCTGGTAAGTGAGGCCCGCAAAACTGGGGACCACCCGACGCATTTCCTCGAAGATATCTTCAACACTCTGATAAGGCATCTCATAACCCATCCGGCGAGAGATCTCCGTGATGATCCACCAGTCCGGGGGGAGCCCCTCCAAGGGTTCTATCAACCGGCGTATGCGCTGGACCCGCCTTTCCCCGTTGGTGGTGGTCCCTTCCCTCTCCAACAGGCAAGCCGTGGGAAAGAGCACATGGGCAAATTCCCCGGTCTTGGGGAAAAAGATATCCTGCACCACTAGCAGATCCAGCTCCCGCAGGGCCTGCCAGACTCGAGAAATATGAGCGTGAGTGGTGGCTACATCATAGCCCAGGATGTAAAGGGCCTTAAAGCGCCCCTGCAGGGCCTCTTCATACATCATGGGTTCGGTGAGCCCGGGCTTTTCCGGGAGAGGCCGCCCCCAAACCTCCTCGAACTTCTTGCGCACCAGGGGGTCGTCTGGCCTTTGGTATCCCGGAAGCACATAAGGTAGGGCCCCTAGATCACAGGCCCCTTGCACATTGTTCTGCCCCCTTAAGGGCATGGCCCCGGTGCCTGGCCGACCTACATGTCCACAGAGCAGGGCCAGGTTGGCCAGGGCCATCACCCCTTGGCTGCCACTCCGGTGTTCTACCAGGCCCAATCCCCAGAAAATCAGGGCCCTTTGGGCCCGCGCATAGAGTCGGGCCACCTGTTCGATATGCTCCCTGCGGATCCCGGTTAGCCTTTCCACCCTTTCTAAAGGCCATTCTTTGAGGATGTACTGGGAAAAGGCCTCAAACCCCTCGGTGCGTTCTTCCACAAAGCGCTGATGGTAAAGCCCCTCTTTAAGGATTACGTAAGCCAGGCCGTTAGCCAAAGGGACATTAGTTCCGGGCCGCAAGGGTAGCCAGATATCGGCCAGGGAGGCCAGCTCCGTACGCCGGGGATCCACCACCACCAGCTTAAGCCCTCGGGAAAGAGCCTGCTTGATCTTTCCTCCCACCACCGGATGGGCCTCCGTAGGGTTGGCCCCCCACAGCAAGAGGACCTCCGTGCGCAGGACTTCGTCGAAGGGACCGGTAGCCGCTCCGGAGCCGAAGGTGGCCGCGAGACCCGCGACCGAAGGGGCGTGTCAGACCCGAGCGGGATTGTCTACATTGTGGGTCCCCAGGACCGCCCGGGCAAACTTCTGGACCACATATACATCTTCGTTAGGGATGCGCGCTGAGCAAAGGACCCCCAAGGCCTCCGGACCATACTTCTCCCGGATCTCCGAAAGCCTCTCCGCTACAAAATCCAGGGCCTCCTCCCAAGAGACCTCCCGAAATTCCTGGCCCCGATCCTTGCGCAGGAGAGGTTTGCGAAGCCTTTCCGGATGGCGATAGAATACATAGCCAAAACGTCCCTTGACGCAGAGATCCCCGTAATTAGGAGGGACATCCGCTCCAGTTACTTCCAGAATAGACCCGTTTTTCACCCGAGCCAAAAGATTGCACCCTGTCCCGCAATAGGGACAAACCGTGCGGATTTCCCGGGCCTCACCCCGGGAAAAGGGTACGGTGGAGTCCTTGCGGGTTAAGGCCCCTGTGGGGCAGGCGTCCACACAAGCCCCGCAAGACACACAGTGCTCGGTAAATTCGAGGTGGATTTCCTCTTCCGGGGTCCCTTGGGCATAAATCTTAAGCTGCAACCCCTCGTGAAGGCAACTGCGTACGCACCGGAAACACCCCACGCACTTGTTGAGGTCTACCTCGATGAAGGGATGCAGGTTCTCCAGTTGGTACTTGGCCCGCTTCCGCCCTTTGGTGGCCGGGACCTCTTCCGCTATAAGGATTTCCCGAAAGAGGCACTTATGAAAGCCTAAGCATCCGCATTTGAGACATCTTTCGGCCTCACGGCGCGCCGCTTCCTCGGAAAGGGTCCCCACCGTTTCCTCAAAGTCCCCTACCCTCTCCTTCGGTGCTCTCTCCGGCGGGCTCTCTCGAGGAGCCTCCGGAAATTGTTCATAAAATTCGAGATCCATCTCCTCCGGACGCCGTCCCCGGTTGAAATCGAACTTGACCGTAGGAAGCCCCTTGGTGGGCTTAAGATCCATAAGATAGGCATGAATAGCTTCGGCTGCTCTTCGGGCCGAGGCCACGGCCTGAATGACCGTTTTGGGACCAGAGACAAAGTCTCCCCCGGCAAAGACCCCGGGGATATTGGTGGCCATGGTGCCAGAGGTCACCTTGAGCTGTCCTCCAGGGGTGGTGGCCAGCTCAGCTTCCATCTTTCCGTAAGTCTTGAATTCTATCTGGGGCTCCTCGCCCCAGGCCCGCACCACCCAAGCAAAGACTTGGGTTTCCTCGGTGCCTTCCAGAGGGACCACCTTGCGGGCCTTGGTCCGGGGATCAGGCTCGGAAAGCACTGTGCGGGCTAGCAAGACCCGAAATCCCCTTTCCTCTTTTTCGATTTTCAGGGGTTGGGCCATGAGAAAGAGCCGCACCCCTTCGGCCTCAGCCGCCTGGACCTCTCTTTGAGGAGCAGGCATTTCCACCCGAGAGCGAGGATAGACCAGGGTCACCTGCGCTCCTAGCCTTATCAAGGCCCGGGCCGTATCCACCGCTGTATAACCTCCGCCTAACACCAGGACGTGATCTCCGGGCCTTACCGGGAGCACTCTTCCCGAATTCAGAGCCTCTAGCCACTCCAGCGCCGAGAGGGCCTCTTCTTCTCCCGGAATTTCGTGCTTTCGCTCCTGCCAAGAACCGATAGCCAGAAAGACCGCCTGATATCCCTGGGAAAAGAGATCCTCCAAACTGAAATCCCGCCCCCAGGCCTTCCCGGTTTGCAACTCAATCCCCAAAGAGAGGATCCCCTCAATCTCCCGACGCAGGACCTCTTTGGAGAGCTTGAAACCCGGGATGAGCCAACGGGGTATCCCTCCGGGTTCCTGGCGGGCCTCGAAGAGGGTCACTTCGTGGCCCTTAAGGCGCAGGTAATAGGCCGCAGTGAGACCCGCCGGGCCGGCCCCTACAATGGCCACCCTTTTTCCGGTGGGGGGAGCGATTTCCGGTCTGAGTTCACCATGAGCAAGGCCCCAATCAGCCACGAAGCGTTTGAGGTCGTTAATGGCCACCGGGGCATCCACCAGGGCCCGACGACAGCGGGGCTCGCAGAAACGGGGACAGACCCGCCCCACCAGCGCCGGGAGAGGCAACCTCTCTTTGATGAGGCTGAGGGCCGCCTGATATTCTCCCCGGGCGATGAGCGCGATATAGCCCTGGATATTGAGCCCTCCGGGACAAGGCTGTCCACAGGGGGCCTTGCAATCTCCGTAGTGATTGGCCACCAGAGTCTCCAGCCTCCGGCGCCGGGCAGCCTTGACCGCTTCACTCTGGGTGAGGACCCGCAGACCATCTTCCACCCGGGTGACACAGGAGCGCACTAGCCCCCGATCTTCCACCTCCACCAGACACAGCCCACACGGGCTCGGGGACTCTTCCTTTCCCGGAAGATCGCACAAGGAAGGGATATAAATCCCGTGACGCCGGGCTGCTTGGAGGAGGGTCTCTTCCGGACGAACTTCACAAGGTCTACCGTCAAAATAAACCTGCATCCCCCCACCTCCGAGAAAGCCCTACGGAAAAATGGACCTCCGTTGGGTCCCAGAAGGAGCTAAAGTTCCAGCCAGGACTCGGAGAAAATAGTCTTACCTAAAAGAACCCGCGTGGTCTTGTAAATCTCGAGCTCTTTGGGAGAGAGGCTCTTGGGATCCGGCTCGTCCCCATCCATAATATCGTGCACTAGCTTTACCCAATCTGGATGTTTCCCTTTAGCGATCTCCACCACTTCCTGATCATAGACATCCAAGATCGCGGAATAGAGGCCATGTTTCATAAGCATCATGAGATAGACCCGGTTGAGATAAGGACGCAAGTGAGTGGCCACCCCGTTAGAGACATTGGAGAGCCCTATAGTACTCCGGGCTCCAGGGGCAATATCCTGGAGCATGGAAAGAAATTCTATCCCGGCCAGGATCTGCTCTGCTCCCAAGGTGATAGGGGTGGCAATGGGGTCCACCCAGATCTTCTCATTGGGGATACCGGCCTCATTGAGCTTCATAATGAGGTCCACCGCCAGGGCCGCCCGCTCATTGGCATCCCGGGGCATGCCCTCCGGCCCCCAAAGAAGGGCCACCACATCGCAGCCCAGCTCCGCTGCCAGAGGAATGAGCTTTTCCATACGCTCAGGCTGCGCCGAAATAGAATTCATCAGGCATCGGGCCGGGTTTTTGGAGGCCTTAAGCCCCGCGGCCATGGCCTCTGGGTTAGTGGTGTCCAGAGACACAGGCACCTCCGTAACCTCTTCCACCACCTTCACGATCCAAGACGCAAGCTCTGGACCATCCTTCTTGGCCGGACCGATGTTTAGATCCAGATAATCCGCCCCCCTCTCCGTCTCTTCCCGAGCCATCTTCTGAATGGGCTCCGGGTTTCTCTCCTTCATGGCCGGACCGATACGCTTGGACATAATGTTGATGGACTCGGCGATACAAAGGACTTGCTGGCTCATGCCCTCCTCCTTTCAGGGTTTTCTTTCAGCCGCAAGAGTATCCTTTCCATAAGATTAGCAAAACCCTCCAGTTTTGGATAGAGCTGTTGCGCTATTTCCTCTCGATAAGTATGCACCGTCAAATTACGCGCTTTGAGCATTTCTAAACAGTCTTCAGTTTCCTCCGGAGTGAGAAGGCCAGATTTTAGGGCCTCTCGAAAACATTTGTTCGGTGAAAAACAGTCAATATATTCGTAAGATTTCAAAAAGTCCTTCAAGGTCTTCCAGAAAATTTCAAAAGTATACTCAAAGCGCTGTATAGAAGCATCTCTCAAAATAACATATTCATCGGTAAGGGGATCAACACTTCTTTTTAAGATTTCCTGTAAACTTTCCAGGGCTTTCAAGGCTAGCTCCCACCGCTTTTCAAAATTTTCCATTTAAATCCAGCGTTCCCCTTCCCTTTCTATCTTCTCTCTCCAGTCCTCCGGAAGCTCGTTCCAAGGAATAACTTCCACCTCAAAAGGAAAGGTGCTCTCTTCTAAGTACTCGCTCAACTCGCGTATGCGTCTTTTTTCCCCTTTCACCGCCAGGTCAAAATCCGAAGCGTAGCCCGCTCTTCCCCAGGCCCGGGATCCGAAGAGATATACCGCCTCTATGCCCCCCTCTCGGGCTACAAAGTCTTGGATCAAACGGTGCAGTTTTTCCTTCCAAGGGTCCTCCCTCAAGCTGCCTTCCACTCCTTGAGGAAGGAGGGAAGCCCGCTAGCTTCCCGGGGTCCGATCACGATCTCCCAGTCGGGAAGCTCATCTTCGAGCTCCCCTTTTATTCCCGCCAAATATCCGGGAATGACCAGCTTCCGGTGTTTGACTTTCTCCGCAATGCCGCACTTTTTTACAAACTCCGCAATAGTGTCTGCTCCGAATTTCCCGGCGGCCCAGGCGGTGAGCACGGAAAGCCCCTCGGTATCCTTGATGAGAAGCCAAGAAGGTACCCGGCTCCCTTCTACCTCCCCGGAGACAATAAAATAGGTGAGGGCAAAATTGCAGGTAATGAGCACCGGAGAGTTCTCGTCCGGACCGTTGATGGGATAGATCCCCTCCTCCACCACCAAGGGCTTTTGGGGATCGGTAAAGATATTCATGCGTTCCACGAAGAGCGGAAAGAGTACATCCGGCCGAAAATCCGAGAGGATGACCGCCCCCGCATACTTGGGGATGAGCACTCCCGCCAAGATGGCCTCGGAAAGAAAGTCCCGGGCGTAACGATAGGGGAAGGTGATCGTGGGGAAGCCGAAGGGTTTAAAGCGCTTCTTGATGGCCGCCCGACGTACGATCACCTGATCTTCGTAAAGTTCCCGCACGCTGCGGGCCCCGGTATCCAGCACCAGATCCTTTAGCCCCAGCTTGAGAAGCTCCTCGGAGACCCGGGCTGTCTCTCCGAGATTCTCTCCCTTTACCGCCAGGGCGGCCTTTTTTTCCTTGGCCAGCTCCCCCATCTCCTTGAAATTGTCCAGGGTGGCGGCATAAAGGAGAGGGCGATGCTCTCCACAGAGATCACAGGCCTCGGCTAGGGCCCCTCGGTCTTTACTCATGAGGACCAGTATCGCTTCCGGAAGTTCCTCCCGCACCCGTTTTACCAAGGATAAAAAGGCCTCCTTATTTCCGTTCGTCTCCTCTATGGCCACTATCTGTGGCTCGAGCTGAAGCCCTACCCTCTCCCACCGGCAATTTCGGAAAGCCGTCAGCCGGCGAGCCACTTCTTCTTCCCCCATGTCGGTAGCCACACGCACCCCTATCGCCGTGGGGTTCTCAAAGCGCTTTTCGTGCCGGAAAAGGACCGTCTCCCCTCCTAGCTTTACCTGATGCTCTCCGCTTCCTAAGATCACCGTGCGAATGGGGGGAGCCGAGGCCTCGGCAATCTCTTCCTTTACCGCCGGATCCACATGGGGACACTTGTCTATCTCTGCCTGCCCTGCGGCCACCTTCATGGCAAAGGCCAGACAGGTAGGAAAGCCGCAATCCCCACAGTTGGTCTTGGGCAACTTTTGCATTATCTGGATACCGGTAAGTCCCATCGCCTCCTCCCTTCTTTACATCAGAGGTTCTAACTCAAGCACCGGGTGCTTGACCTTCTCGATCCACTCCTTGACCTCCTGCTCGGTGTTGGCCACGGTTTCATCGGCGATCTTGTCTATGAGGTCCGGGATGCCCAATTCCTCCGCCCGCTTCTGAAGGCGCTCCTTGAGCTCCTCCTTGAGCATCTTGGGCATCCACACTACCCTCTTGAGCCCTCCCTCCGCCAAGAGAAATTTGCGCGAAGTGATGTAGTGCTTGGAAACCCCCATAAAGCCCGGGGTCACTTGACCCCCTCCCACCATACCGGCCATGGTGGAAAACTTCATCCCCGTGGGGGTCATCCCCATGTAATCTCGATTGACGATCATGACCCCGTTTACTGAAGGCAGCACCGCCGCAATGCACTCGAAACAACCGCAGGCCGTCATGGGATCCACCAGGATGCTGTAAAGACTCACCCGCTCCACCTTGCCCCGGCTGGCCTTCTTCACAAATTCGTTGATCCCCGAAAACTGCCCCAGGCGTTCGTCCAGCAGTTCACCCTTTTCAATAGGCTGATTGGGACCGGTGGGGTTGAGCTCGTAACAGGCCTTTCCATCCAGCCAGTTGTAGGCCCCGCACATGCCTATGCGCTCCGGGGTGATCACACACACATGAGTGGGAGCGAAACTCTGGCAAAGGGTACAGGAGTAGTAGATGTCCACGCTCTCGTCGGTCATACCCGCGATACGGGCATCGCGCTTGGCATAGACCTCTTTAGCTATCTCGAGGATCTCCTTAACCTTGTCCTCTTCGGTGTAGATGGTGACCTGACACTTGTCCACGATGGCCCCGAACTCCTGGCGCATTTTGGCATAGAGGATCCGACCGATGTGCTTGAAGAGGAAGCCCTTTTCCGCGGCCTGCTTGCTGATCCTCAGCCACATGATATTGCGCTGTCCTACATGCATGATGCCTTGAGCATAGTTGATGAGATGGTGGAACTGGCGCTCCAGGATGGGCTCGAAATCCTCCTGCATGTTGGCCCCGGCTACCTCCACCACCACGGCAAAGGGCAACCGATAGGGGGGGCCCTGAAGCCCCAGCTTTTCCACCTCGTTGATCTCCGGGCCGATGACCTCGATCTTTCCGTCCTCCACCTCTTCTAACGACTTGGAAAGCAAGAGTTCCACCGCCAGGGTCCGGCCACCGCCACACTCCAAATAGAGATCGTCCTTGCGCACCCGCTCGCCCTCAAAGGCCGGAGCATAGGCCACCGGAATGTCCAGCTTCACTGTGGTCACCTTGAGGCCCCGCACCTCGATGGCCCGGTCCACAATCTCCTCGTGGGGCACCTTGGAGACCACATGCTCGTACATACAGATCCCGTAAGGGCGAATCTCCGGCTCGTCCCAGTCGGAGATCACCGGAAAGCCCCAGTTGATGGCCCCGGCTCCGTTGGCGTACCACTCCTCGGAAATGGGTCCAAAGGTGATGGCGAAGGCGAAGGTTCGATCCTTGTTGTAAAGGAGATTGCCCATGTAGTCTCCGGGCTTGATCCCCCCGAAGGCCATGGCCACCCGACAAGCGAATCCGATGGCAAAGACCACCGAGGTATAGTCCGGACCGAAGGGGATAAGACGGGTAGGCCAGCCGAGCTGCACCCCCGCCTCCTTGAGCATCAAAGGCATGTAGCGCCCGTCGGTATGGTGGTGCATGAATACATAGAGGTTCTTTTCCTGAAGCTCCTGAGCGATGCGTACGGCGGTCTCCTTGTCCGGAGGAGCCCCCAGGATGGCGGCAAAGCCCGGAGCCGTCCCGTCCACAAACTCCACCCCCCGCTTCCGA
>QOAM01000105.1 GCA_003978075.1 Thermodesulfatator sp.
CGAGCGCAAGCTTTCCATCGGCGGGGGGATGTGGGGCGGGGGGATGATGTTTAACGAGATCGTAGTGCAGGAGGAGGGGGCGCGTATTCTCCGGGAGGTGGGGGTGGAGGTGCGTCCTTGGAAGGAAGGCTACTACATCGCCGATGCCGTGGAATGCGTCTGTGGCCTGGGATGGGCGGCCTGCAAGGCCGGAGCCCGCATCTTCAACCTGATGAGCGTGGAAGACGTGCTGGTGCGGGAAGGGCGGGTGACCGGGCTGGTGCTCAACTGGACCGCAGTGGAGATGGCCGGACTCCATGTGGACCCTCTGGCCCTGCGCTCCCGGTATGTGGTGGAGGCCACCGGGCACGAGCTATCGGTCCTGCATGTCTTGCAGCGCAAGATGGAGGTGAAGCTGGCCACGCCCAGCGGAAAGATCGAAGGAGAGCGGTCCATGTGGGCCGAGGTGGCCGAAGCCGCCACCCTGGAAAATACGCGGGAGGTCTACCCCGGAATCTTTGTGACCGGCATGGCAGCTAACGCCACCTTTGGTTCCTTTCGCATGGGTCCCATCTTCGGAGGAATGCTCCTTTCCGGGGAAAAGGTGGCCCGAGAAATTACCCGCCGACTTCGAGAGGAAAAGTAGAAGGAAAAAAGAAAAGGGCGGGCCTGCCGCCCGCCCCTTCCTGGGAAAATCTCCTAGCCGCCGAAGGCCTTCTCCAGCGGCGGAACCACCTGCTTCTTTCGACTCATTACCCCGTCCAGCCAGATACTCTTGCCCTCGAGCTTCTTGCCAAAGGCCTTTTCAATGACTGAGGGATCATCAGTGACCACCAAGAGCTCCGTCCCCTCCTTCATGATATCCGTAAGCATGAGGACGATGGTGTGATAGCCGCCCTCGGCCTTGACCTTCTGCATCTCTTCATAGATGGCATCCTTGACCTCAGCCAGGAGGTCGAGACTTACCACCTCGATCTGGCCGGCACCCACTTTGTTTCCGGCCATGGTGTAGTCCTTGAAGTCCCGGTAAAGGAGATCGCGCGGGCTCTTTCCGGAAACATCACTCTTGGCCTTGAACATCTCCATGGCGAAGGCCATGAGGTCGTCTATTCCCGCGATCTTGGCCAGCTCTTCTGCAGCCTTCTTGTCGTAATCCGTGGTGGTCACCGACTTAAAAGCCACAGTGTCCGAGAGGATGGCTGCCAGGAGAATGCCCGCAATCTCTTTGGGGATCTCCACCTTGAAGAAGTCGAACAGGGTCTTCAGGATGGAAGCCGTGCAACCCGTGGGCATGTTGATAAAAACAATGGGGTTAGGGGTGGTGATGTCCCCGATCTTGTGGTGATCAATGATGGCAATGATCTCCGCCTGATCGATGTTGTCCAGGGTCTGGCCGCGCTCACTGTGATCCACTAAGATAACCTTCTTGCCGGCCCCGTCGGTCATAAGTTCAGGCACCGGAATCCCAAAGTGCTTGAGGACAAACTCCGTTTCCGGATTGAGGTCTCCCTGCCGTACCGCTACGGCCTCTTCCTTATGGGTGGAAACATAAGGACTGCCAGCCTTGACCAGCTGGTTCCGCAGATAGGCATACCCGATAGCCGAACAAATGGAATCGGTATCCGGACTCTTGTGCCCAGCCACATAGATCTTGCTCATTTCCTCCCTCCTTCAAACGTAGAATTTGGCCCTTTTCTCCCTATCACGATAGGTCGCGGCTGTCAAGTAAAGAAGCGATGCGAGAAAGGAGAGGAGAGAGAGTTGCCGGATTAATGGCCGAGATTGCTTCCGCACGGAAACGATTTCGCAGGGCCAGGACTTCTTCCGGGCTTAAAAGGTCTATCTTGTTGAAGACCAAGAGGCGAGGGACCTGTAAGAGGTCCATCTCTTCCAGGATTTCCTCCACGGCTTCGAGGTGTTCTTCGTAGGCCGGGTGACTGGCGTCCACCAGATGGAGGAGAAGATCGGCCTCATAAAGCTCTTCGAGAGTGGCCCGGAAGGCCCGCTTGAGGTCTGCGGGGAGATCCCGGATGAATCCTACGGTATCCGTGAAAAGGGCCATCCGCCCGTCGGGTAGCCATACCTTGCGGGTCACCGGATCCAGGGTGGCGAAGAGTTTGTCTTCTGCCAGGAACTCCTCCTGGGAAAGGGTGTTGAGGAGGGTGGTCTTTCCCGCGTTGGTGTAGCCGATGAGGGCCACCACCGGAAGACCTTTCCGCCGGCGACGCTTACGCCTCAGGGCCCGCTGCCTAGAGATGGCCTTCAATTCCTTTTCCAGTCGGGCCAAGCGTTCCCGAATGCGCCGGCGATCCACCTCCAGTTTGGTCTCCCCCGGACCGCGTCCTCCGATGCCCCCGGTAAGACGGGAGAAGGCGTCGTCCTTGGCCCGCAGGCGGGGAAGCATGTAGCGCAGCTGGGCCATCTCCACTTGGATCTTGCCCTCCCGGCTTCGAGCCCGCTGGGCAAAGATGTCCAGGATGAGCTGGGTGCGATCGATCACCCGCAGGTCCGTGATCTCCGTAAGGGCCCTCACCTGAGAGGGGGTGAGCTCCCGATCGAAAATGAGGAGGTTGGCCGAAGTCTGCATGGCCTGAATGATTATCTCCGAGAGTTTTCCCTTGCCCACCAAATAGCGCGGGTCCGGAGAGGCCCGACGCTGCAGCACCTCCCCCACTACAGCCACTCCCGCGGTGCGGGCCAACTCCCGCAGCTCGGCCAAGCGATCCTCCGCCAGAAACCGGGGCCCGTGGTAGACTCCGATGAGCAGGGCCCGGTCCTCCCGGTCGCTGACCTCCTTGAGAGGTCGCTGGCGTTCCAGTTCCTCCTCCAGGGAATCGATAAGCTCCCGAAAATCTCCCCGCAGCTCCCAGGGATATAAGGGTTCCAGATACCCGTAGAAGCCGTTTTTCTCGTCCCGGCGAGGAAGGAGATAGGCGGTGTAAAGCCTCCCGGGCAATCCCTCCGGACGGACCTCCAGGGCGGTCATAGTATCCAGCCGCAGGAAGGCCAAGTCCAGAAGGTCGTCTTGATCCAGGCCTTCGTGGGAAAGGTGGGTGTGAAGGCACCGCAGTCCCAGGAGGCGCCCGGAGCCTTTCCGAGGCCTTGGGATCTCTGGGATCACGATGCGATGGTAGTCCCCCAAAATGACATACTCCACCTCTCCCCGGCGGTTGAGAAGGAGCCCGATCTGCCGATGGAGTTCTTGAGAGAGCTGGGCCAGCTCCCGGCAGAGTTCATGGGTGACCAGATAATCCGGAGGGACCCGCCTTCGGTAGAGACGCTCCAGGGCCCTTAGCTGACTGGGAGAGAGCCCGGCGGTGTGGCCGTAAACCGTCTTGGGCATCTAGCGCCGGTGCCGGAAGAGGACCTTTAGCGGGGTTTTAGAGAATCCTAGATATTCACGCAGGCGATTGCGCACAAATCTTTCCACGCTCTTGGGGATCTCTTCCGGATAGTTGGTAAATATCACCACCGTCGGTGGCCGAATTTCGGCCTGGGTAGCATAGTAAAATTTTAATCTTTTCCCCGAAGGGGTGTAAAGGGGTTTCTCCTTTCGGATGGCCTCCAGGGCCCGGTTGACCTGGGCCGTGGGGATGCGCCGGGAATATTCCGCATAGATTTCATCCACCAGCGGGAGGACCTCCCCCACCCGGCGGCCGGTTTTGGCGGAAATGGTAAGGATAGGGGCCCAGGGGACGAACCGGGCCCCGTACCGGATCCTCTCGAGAAGGATGTGGCCTTCCTCGCGCCTTCCGTCAAGAAGGTCCCACTTGTTCACCAGGATGAGGCAGGCCTTGTGACGCTTTTCGATCTGGGAGAGGATCTTTTGGTCCTGGTCGGTGATGCCCTCCTCGGCCGTGAGCAGGAGAAGGGCCACCTCGGCCCGTTCTAGGGCCTCAAAGGCCTTGTCCACGCTGAACTTTTCCACCCGTTCCTTGATGCGTGCCCGCCGTCGGATGCCTGCGGTATCGATGAGGAGATAACGGCGACCGTCGGGAAGTTCGAGCAAGGTGTCAATGCTGTCCCGGGTGGTGCCGGGTATGTCCGAGACGATCATACGCTCATACCCCACCAGACGGTTGAGAAGGGTGCTCTTGCCCACATTGGGCCTCCCCAGAATAGCCACCCGGATAGGGGGCAGACCTTCCCGGGGCGTGGGGCCCTCCTCCGGGAGCCTTTCCAGGAGGAGACGCTTCAGGTCCTCCAGGCCCCGGCGATGTTTGGCGGAAATGGGCACCAGGGGCTCGAGCCCCAGGGCGTAAAAGTCCCCGAGCTGCAGGAGCTCCTTTTTGCCGTCCACCTTATTGACCACCAGGATGAGGGGCTTTCCCGAGGTGCGCACCAGCTCCGCCACCTCCTCGTCCAGAGGGGTGAGCCCGGCTTTGGCGTCCACCACCAAGAGGACCAGATCGGCCTCGCGGAGGGCGGCCTCGGCCTGCCGCAAGGTCTCCTGTTTGAGAAGGTCCCCCTCCTGCGGCTCGAGTCCCCCGGTATCGATGAAGGTTATCCGGCGCCCGTCGATCTCGGCCTCTCCGTAGAGCCGATCCCGGGTCACTCCGGGGGTGCGCTCCACCACAGCCTTGCGTTCCCCAATGAGGGTATTGAAAAGGGTGGATTTACCCACATTGGGGCGTCCGAGGAGGGCCACCTTAGCCATGACGGGCCACCTTTTCCTTGACCGAGGGAAAGAGGTCTAGATCGGTATGGGGTAAAAAGAGGGCCCCGGTGAGGAGCTGCATGAAACGATTCTCCACATTCATCTCCAGGTAGGTCAGCTTCTGCAGGATCTCCCGCAATTCCCCAAAGCCTCCCTCGAGGAGGAATTTAACCGCTCCTTGGCCTGCCGCGTTCCCCACCGGACGAAATCTCTCCCGGGGGAGGTCTGGAAGCATGCCAATGGTGACGGCGGCCTCGGGATCGATGTGATTTCCGAAACTGCCGGCGATGAAGATCTCCTCTAAATCCTCAAAACCCACCCCTAGGCTCTCGCACAGGACCCTCAGGATGGTAAACATGGCCCCTTTCGAACGGATCAGGTCCTTGACCTCTCCCTGAGTGAGATAGAGGGGCCGCCCTTGTGCGGTCTCTTCTTCGTCGGCTAGGACGAAGGCCGGCTCCCCCTTGATCTCTCGAAAGCGCTCCGGGGCCTTTTCCGGCCGGAAGACCCCTTCCGGGGAGAGGAGGCCGGAAAGAAAGAGGGCAGCCAGGAGGTCAATGGCCCCTGAGCCACAAATTCCTCGGGGTCTCTCTCCACCGATGGTCTGATAAACGAATCTTCCGTCCTCCCAGCGCACGCGCTCTACGGCTCCGGGGGCGGCTTGCATACCGCAGGAAAGGATCCCTCCTTCCAGGGCCGGCCCGGCGGCCCCGGCGCAGGCCAAAAGGAAATCCCGATTCCCCAGAACCACCTCGGCATTGGTCCCCACATCCACAAAAAGGGCTAGCCCCTCCCGGCGATGAAGACCCACGTAATAGAGCCCCGCCAAGAGATCTCCCCCGAAATAGCTTCCCCCAGAAGGGAAGAGAAAGATCAGGGCCTCCGGGGGACCAGGGAGCCCCACCTCCCGAGCCCGAAGGACCTCCAGCCAGTTGACCGCAGGGATGTAGGGCTCGCGGTAAAGCCAGCGGGTGGGAAGCCCTAAAAGGAAATGGGTCATGGTGGTGTTGCCGCAAAGGGCGTAGTAAAAGAGCCTTTTCAGGTCCGAGCCCACCAGCTGACGGATTTCCCGCGCAAGGCCCTCCACGGTGGTGCGACGGATCTCTTCCAGTCCCTCCGGACGCGAGGCCAGGTGGAGCCGGGTGAGGATGTCCTCCCCGTAGGGGATCTGGGGGTTGGGAAAGGAATGCCTAGCCAGGACCTCCCCTCTTTGGGGGTCCACCAGATAAAGGACCACCCCGGTGCTCCCCAGATCTATGGCCAGGGCCAGAGGTTCAGGCCCTTCCCCGGGGTAAACCCCCAGCACCTTCCAGGAATGCTCCTTTTTCCCCACCACGGCGGAGATCTTAAAATCTCCAGCCCGCAGGACCTCGGGGAGCTTTCTCAGGAGGGCCAGAGGAATCTCCGGGGCGACCCCCAGGGTCTCGGCCAGGGCCTCCCGCAGACGCCTCTCGTCGGAGCGTTGATCCGCAAGGGAGGGGGGAGAAAGGGTGAGGGAGAACTTTTCTACTACCGCTCTCATACGTCCACTACACACTGGGCCACCCAGAGGTCACCCTCCCTTTCCACCCGGGCCAGGGTAAAGGTGGCCCCTTTGACTTCCACCCCCAGGAGATGCCTTTTCGGGTCGAAGGCCTCTCCCCGAGCCCGGGCCTGGAGCTGGAATTCCCCGTTTTCAGGGCTTATCTGCACCTCAAAGTCCGCAAAAACCATCTTTTCCAGGGCCGAAAGGGTAAGGAGGCGGTTGAGCCACAGGACAAAGAGCTCGTCCAAGGCCTCGGCCGAGATCTCCACCGGTTGCTCTTTCCGGGGAGAAATTTCCTCGAAATTTTCCACCAGCAGGGCGAAAAGGGCCCGGGCTCCGTTAGCAAAGGCCTCCTCGAGCGTCCGCCCGTAGCCGCGCACACCTATATCTGCCCCATGCTCAAAGGTTTCGTAAGGTGTGAAGTCCATAAACCTGGCAATATTTTCCAGGAAGTACATAGGGAATATAAGGCCAGAAGAGTTCTTTCGGAAGCCCTCCACGCAGTCTCCTTTCCGGGCAGACGAGGACTTTGGGCCCACGGAGGAGCACCAAGAGGGCCCCGTCGCGGGCGGTCTCGTAAAGGGGGATGCCCTGTTCTTTTAACCAACGGCGCACCAGAGGATGGGGGTGTTTGCGGCCCCGGGCCGAAGCCAGGGCAGCCCGAGGCTTGAGGGCCTCCCAGGCCGGGCCGAAGAGTCCGCTGGCTGCACCGTGGTGCGGAAGGACGAAGATCTCCGAGGGCAGAAGGGCCCCTTCTTCAAGGAGCCTTTCTAACCTTATTTTATCCGCGTCCCCGGGGAAAAAGACCGTAAGCCCCTGGTACTCCAGAAAGGCCACCAGGCTTTCCCGATTTTCCAGGCGCGGCGGCGGATAGGGTCTTCCCGGAAGGAGAAAGAGTAGGCCTGGACCCCAAGAGAGGACCTCCGGCTCCTTGAGGATTTCCAGGCGCGGGAGGTCCCC
The DNA here is from genome assembly GCA_003978075.1 of Thermodesulfatator sp. GTDB lineage: Bacteria > Desulfobacterota > Thermodesulfobacteria > Thermodesulfobacteriales > Thermodesulfobacteriaceae > Thermosulfurimonas_A. The sequence continues at coordinate 7,122 of QOAM01000105.1, forward strand.
TAAGGGCTTCCAGGAGGCCGGACGAAAGGCCCCGGAGAGGACCTTGGGGAGCCGGTAGCTCCTTCTCAGGGCGGGAAGCCCGCCGGTGTGATCTAGATCAGGATGGGAGAGGATGACCCAGGGAGCCGGAAAGCCCAGCTTTCGTAAAAGCGGCAACAGCACATACTTTCCCGCGTCGAAGTCTCCGAAGCGGGCCCCGGCATCCAAGAGAATCCCCCGATTCCCGGGCAGATGCACGGCTACGGCGTTGGCCTTGCCGATGTCCGAGACCAGGAGGTAGAAGAGCCTCTGTCGGGCCCACCAGCCCAGCCCGCTGAAAAAGAAAAAGAGGATCCCGGCAAGGAAGGCTGCTCTCTTGCGGCCAGAGCCCCAGAAGAGAAAGGAGGCCGTGAGGGTCGTCCAAGCCAGGCTGAAGAGCCCCACCGGCCAGGGAGGGTAAAAGAGGAGGGTAGGCAAAGGACCAGCATGGAAGAGGGTAGCCAAGCGCCCGAGGCCCTCGGCCAAGGGCAGGGCCGCTTTCGGCCAAAGGAGGGCCAGGAGTCCGGCAAAAAGCTCTCCGGGGATGAGGATCAGCGTCCACAGCGGCAGGGCCAAGAGGGTGTTTAAGGGCCCGAAGAGAGCGGCCTCTCCAAAGTAGTAAAGCACCAGGGGGAGGGTGAAGGCCCAGGCCCCTAGGGAAAGGACTAACCCCTCAAGGAGCCAGGCTAGGAGTCGGGGCCGGGGAAGGCGTCCCCGAAGGATGGCATGCGCGGTGAGGATGCCGGCCACCGCCGCCACCGAGAGCCGAAAGGAAAGGGAAAGCACCTCTTCCGGGCGCAGGAGGAGGAGAATCCCTACCGCCCCGGCCAGGAGCTCCCAGCCGGAGACCCGGCGGAAAAGGAGGCGGGAAAGGGTGAAAAGACCCAGCATGGTAAGGGCCCTTTCGGCCGAGGGAGGAAAGCCAGCCAAGGCCGCGTAGAAGCCGGCCCCTAAGAGTCCAGCCAGAGCCGCAGGGATCTGAACCGGGATCCCCGAAAAGGGCCAGAGACGGGAAAAGGAGATCCTGGCCAGCCAGAAGACCAAGGCGTAAAGGAGCCCCAGGTGGAATCCCGAGACGGCCAAGAAGTGAAAAAGCCCCAATTCCTTTATCCTTTCTCGAAAGTCCCGCTGGAGATAGCTCTTTTCTCCCAGGATGAGGGCGGAAAAGAGCCCTCGAGCGTTGGGTGAAAGTTTTTGAGAAAAGAGACGGAGCCTTTCCCTCACCGCGCAAAGCCCTCGGAGAGGGTGCGGAAAGCACTCTAGGTCTGAGTCCCTTTTCAATCGTACGCGAAAGCGAAGCCCTTGGGAGAGGAGCCTTTCCCGAAGCTCTCCGGAAAAGGGATTGAGATAGCCTTGGGAGGCAGGATAGACTTCCGCCACCAGGTCTGAGGCCGGGCGACAGGCCGGAGGAACTTTCCGTGCCAGAATTTCTCCTTTTCCGGAGGGTGTTTCTACATAGAGGGCGATTCTGGGAGCAGAGCCCTCTATTTTGAGAATCTTCCCGGAGATCACCTCCGGGCCCTGAAAAGAGAAGGGACGATCCTTTCGGAGGTGCCAGGCCCCGAGGAGGAGTCCCAGGAGGAGGCCGGCCATAACCATCCATCGCCGGAGGAGCAGGGGAAGCCCCAGGACCACCAGCTTGACCGTAAGAGGGGTCTTCCAGAAGGAGAGAAGGAGCCCTAGGGCCAGGGCCGGGACTGTGGTCAGGACAGGGGGGATCTCAGATCTTTGGGGGTCGGGGGCCGAAAAGGATGGTTCCGAGGCGCACAAGGGTGGCACCCTCCTCGATGGCCACCTCAAAATCGTGGCTCATTCCCATGGAAAGCTCTCCGGGAAAGGGAAGGTTAAGGGTCTCCCAGAGGTGGTCCCGTATCTCCCGGAGACGCCGGAAATAAGGACGCACCTCCTCGGGGTCTTCCCGATAAGGGGGGATGGTCATGAGGCCCCGAAGCTCAAGCCCCGGGAGTTCCATCACCTTGCGGGCCAGGGCCGGCAGCTCCTCCGGAGGGGCCCCAGCCTTGGTCTCCTCCGGGGCGAGTTTGACCTGCAAAAAGACTGGAAGCTCCCGTCCTTCTTCCGTAGCCCATCGGGAAAGCCTTTCGGCGATCTCCACCCGGTCTACGGTCTGGATGAGGTCAAAGAGGCGCAGGGCCTTGCGGGCCTTGTTGCGCTGGAGATAGCCGATGAGGTGCCAAGAGAGAGGGAGATCCTTAAGGAGGGGACGTTTGCGTTCGGCCTCCTGCACATAGTTTTCTCCTACCAGGCGTAGGCCGGCCTGCACCGCGGCCCGAATCTTTTCCACTCCCTGGCCCTTGCTGGCCCCTAGGATCTGGACCTCCTCCGGACGGCGTCCGGCCCGGAGGGCCGCCTCAGCCACCCGCTCTTCGATTTTTTTAAACCGGTGCGCGATTTCTTCCGGCCCCCAAACCTCACCCATGACTTCTGGCCACATATTCCCAAATTACCATAATTTTTGCACGATCTCACCGAAGCAGGCATTCCTCCCGGCCAACTAAGGTCTCCCGACAAAAGCGCTCGTCCTTTTCTGGATATTCCTTGAGAAAATGGGCCCCTCGGGACTCGCGCCGGGATAAGGCGGAGAAGACGATGAGACGGGCCACCTGACAGAGATTGCGCAGCTCGGCAAACTCCGGAGTGAGGATGTAGCGCCCGTAGTGATCCTCTATCTCTCGGGCGATGAAATCCAGCCGACGGCGGGCCAGCTCCAGCCGATCCAGGCTCCGCACGATACCTACATAATTCCACATGAGACGCCGGATGGCGTCCCAGTTGTGGGAAATAAGGACCTTTTCTTCCATATCCACGGCTCCTCCGGGGTCCCAGTCTGGCACCTTCACCTGCGGCAGCTCCCGAAGTTTGCTCCAGTTCCTGCGGACGGAAAGGGCCGCCTGGTGGGCAAAGACCAGGGCCTCAAGCAGGGAATTGGAGGCCAGGCGGTTGGCTCCGTGAAGGCCGGTGCAGGCGCACTCCCCCACGGCGTAAAGTCCGAAAAGGTCCGTTTCCCCCCAGAGGTTGGTGAGCACCCCGCCGCAGAGGTAATGGGCCGCCGGGACCACCGGAATAGGCTCCCGGGTGATGTCGATCCCGAACCGCAGGCAGGTCTGATAGATGTAGGGAAAGCGTTGCCGGACGAAGTCCGAGGGCTTATGGGAGATGTCCAGCCACACGTGGTCCGCCCCGGTGCGTTTGAGTTCCTGATCGATGGCCCGGGCCACGATGTCTCTGGGGGCCAACTCTCCGGCGGGATGATATCGGTGCATGAAAGGGCGACCTTGGGGGTCCAAAAGCACGGCACCTTCCCCGCGCAGGGCCTCGGAGATAAGAAAATTCTTGGCCCGCGGATGATAGAGACAGGTGGGATGAAACTGGATGAATTCCAGGTTGGCGGCCCGGGTCCCGGCCCGCACCCCAAGGGCCACCCCGTCCCCGGTGGCTGTGTCGGGATTGCTAGTGTAAAGATAGACCTTCCCTGCTCCTCCGGTGGCCAACACCACCACCGGGGCCAGCACCGTCTCTATCCGACTATCCTCCCAGCGCATCACATAAGCCCCTAGCACCCGATCCCTTTCTCCGGCCTGTTCCAGCCGGCCCAGGGTGATGAGGTCCACGGCGAGATGTCTCTCAATGAGGCGAATGGAGGGCTTCTCCCGGGCCCGAGAAAGGAGCACCCGCTCGATCTCCCGCCCGGTATGGTCCTCCACGTGGAGGATGCGCCGGCGGGAATGTCCCCCTTCAAGCCCTAAAGCCAAACGGGAGGGCTCGGCAGGATCCCGAGTGAACTCCACCCCCCATTCCATAAGCTCTCGGATCCTTTCCGGGGCCTGACGCACCACCAGCTCCGCCGTCTCTCTCCGAGAGAGCCCGTCCCCAGCCCGCAAAGTGTCCTCTATGTGGAGCTCGAAGGAGTCGTCCTCCGCCATCACGCAGGCGATGCCCCCTTGGGCCAGGGCCGTGGCCGTCTCCTCCGCCTTTTTCTTAGTGATCAGGGTGATCTCTCCCAGATCGGCGAGCTTCAAGGCTAGGGTCAATCCCGCAATCCCGGAGCCGATGACCAGGATATCCGTTTTTAAGGCCACTCAGGCCTCCTCCGGGAGCCGGGGCGTTCTTTCCAGGAAGCGACTCATCAGGGTCTGGCCATCCGGGAGGAAAAGACCGCTGGCCTGGGCCGTCCTCTCGGAGAAGCCTTCACTTCGCCTTTCTTCCTGAGAGCGGGAATCAAAGATTACAAAAGGGACCGGCTTGGAGGAATGGGTACGCAAAGGGATGGGGGTGAGGTGATCCGTGGCTGTGAGGATGCGATACTCGGAAAAGGAAGCCGCAGCCTCTTCAATGATGGTGCGCACCACATAGCGGTCGAAGTCCTGAATGGCCTTGATCTTGAGATCTATAGAGCCCTGATGTGCGGCCTCATCCGGGGCCTCTACATGGACCAGCACGAAGTCCCGGGTTTTAAGGGCCTCCAGGGCCGCCAGGGCCTTGCCTTCGTAATTGGTATCGAGATATCCGGTGGCCCCTTCCACCTCCACCACCTCCAGACCCGCCAGCCGTCCCAGCCCCTTGACCAGATCCACCGCCGCCACCACCGCTCCCTCTAAGCCCCACTTTTCCACAAAAGGCTCCAGTTGCGGGATACGTCCTTGACCCCAGGGCCACAGGGCATTGGCCGGGGGCTTCCCTTCGGCTACGCGTTTTTGATTTACCGGATGTTTTTCCAGGATCCGGATGGCCTGGACCAAAAACTCCCGCAGCAGGGGCTCTTCGCGGTAGGCCTGCCAGGCGTGATAGATGTTCTTCCCCAAAAGATCGTGGGGAGGAACGGTGCGCAGACCCTCCGGCCCCCCGCGCCAGAGAAGGATGTGCCGATAACTTTTTCCACAGAAGAGCTCCATCTTTTCGTCCGCCAACTCCCGGTTGAGATCCTCGATAAGGATACAGGCCTCCTGGGTGGAGATATGTCCGGCACTATAATCCTCCATGATCAGGCTTTGGCCTACCTTTTTTAAGGTAACCAGGTTGCATCGGAAGGCCACGTCCTCCGGGCGCATAGGGATACCCAGGCTCGCCGCCTCAATGGGCCCCCGGCCGGTATATTTTTCCTCCGGGGGATAGCCTAGAAGGCTCATGTTGGCCACATCACTGCCTGGGGGCATACCTCTGGGCACCGTTTGCACCAGTCCTATCTCCCCGTGGCGGGTTAAAAAGTCTAACCCGGGGGTGGTAGCCACTTCCAAGGGCGTGCGTCCCCCCAGTTCCTTGAGCGGAAAATCCCCCATTCCATCGCCAATCAGGAGGATGTATTTCATGGCTCGCAGGGCCTCCTAGGATTCAGATGCCTTTTCCACTCTCAGGATTTCCAGGTCGAAACGCAGGGGTTTTCCGGCTAGAGGATGATTAAAGTCCACCACTGCCACCCGTAAATCCCGCCGGGCAAGCCTTGCCGGGTGAAGCACCCCAAGTTCGTCCTGCACGAAAACGGTCTCCCCTGGCCGCGCCTGGGGAGGGATCTTTTCTACCGGGATAAACTGGACCTTACGCGGATCATACCAACCGTAGTGCTCTCCCGGAGGAACCCATACGGAAAGAATGTCTCCTTCCCGACGTCCTAGAAGGGCCTTTTCCACCGAGGGAGGAAAGCGCCCCTCTCCCACCCGGATCGTCACCGGCTGCTCGGAGGCGTCCACCAGACCCCCTTCCGCCAGCACCCGGTAACGAAAGGAGACGCGATCCCCTGGGCCGATCCTCTTTTCCGCAAGTACTGCCTGCCCCATCCCAAGGGGAAAATAATCCTTCGGCCCAGGGGAGGCAAGAATGGCTTACTCTTCTTTTTCGCCTTTTTCCTTTCCGGTGAGGCGCTTCCAGCCCATCACCCCGATGTGACAGGTGGCACAACGGGTGTTGGAGGCAAAGGCCGTTTCCCCATCGTGGCAAGCACCGCAGTACTTCCCGTTGTAAAGGGCCTGCATGTTGAAGTCCTTGTTCTCCTGAGTGGCTCCAGCCTCCATGGGGAAGATATCCTCATGGCAATCCTCACAGGAAAGTCCAGCCTCTTCCACATGCACCTTGTGCTCGAAGAGCACGGCTTTCAGGGGCTTGGTAAAGATGATGGGATAGGTGGGATACTCCGCCTCCTCTTCGGATTCCTGTCCTACTGAGGGAAGGGTGTGGAGGAGTAGCCCCAGAGTCAAGAATATCACGATGAGAAGTAGACCTTTTTTCATGACCGCACCTCCTTAGTGAATAGTATAAAACACATTAGGCCGGGCTCCAGTCTCCGGTCTCAAGACCCAGAGGGCCCGCTGCGGGTCGTGGACCATTTGATAGACCCGACTTTGAGGATCGGAGAGGTCGCCGAAGATACGGACCCCGGCAGGGCAGGCCTGAGCACAGGCCGTGGGGAAGATCCCTTTAGAGAGGCGGGACTCCCAGCAGAAGTCGCACTTGTCGATGGCCCGCTTCTCCTCGTTGAAATACCGCATATCGTAGGGACAGGCTGCTACACAGGCCTTACACCCGATACACTTCTTGATGTTTACCCGCACGATCCCTGTAACCTTGTCCTTGAAGGTGGCCTTGGTGGGACAGGCTCGCACACAAGGCGGCTCATTACAGTGATTGCAGAGGATGGGCATGAATCGGCGCTCCCACTGGTGATCTCCCTTGGGCAGATGCTGCTCCAGGATACGCGTGCGCCAGCCATAAGGAGGTACATGATTGGTCTTGCGGCAGGCCTCCATACAGCGCTCACAATCTATACAACGGTCAACCCTTAAGACCATGGTGTAGTGAGGCTTGTAAGGATAATGCCCTACATAGTCCGGAATGTCAGCATAGACCTCCTTTACCCGGGAGACCACGGAAAGGAGGCTCCCCCCGGCATAAACCCCGGTGATCACCAAGCCCATCTTGAGAAAAGCCCGCCTTTCTTCCACCGAAATATGATCTACACCTTCGTTTTTGAGTGTTTTGAGCCACTTAGCAAACTCTTTGAACATGATCGACCTCCTTTCCTCGAGATTTTAATGATGCACCGGGGGATGACCTTTGAAGGCCATCTCTCCCCAAGCAAAGAGGGCCCCGAAGAGACCGAGGGAGCCGATGACGATGAGCCATTCGCAGAGCGAAGGGGCATAGTGATAATACTGGGGCAAGCCGTAGATGTGCATGTGCGCGTAGTGGGGCACCAGCTGCCCAGCGACCACCTGGTCGTAACGCATGACAAAGGCGGCGATAAGAGAAAGCCCTCCCACATAGGCCATAGCGTTAATATCCCGGGCCCGCACCCCGATGATTACCAGCAAGGGGATAACTAGCCCGAGGCAGACCTCAAACACCCAGAAGTTGAAGGCCAAGGGGCCCTTGAGGAGGGCCATGATGGCCTCCCAGCTACCGTAAGGCTTGCCGGCTATGCTGGCCGCGATCTTCCAGCCCAGGAAGAAGATGCAAATGGCAATGGTGAAACCATAGATCTTCCCTGCCACCTGCAGGCCTTGCACCACCTCCGGCTCCATTTCCCGTTCAGAAAGCCGATAGGCCAGCCAGGTGAAGAAGATAATGGCCGCCGCACCGTTCATCAGAGCCGAGGGAATAAAGAAGGTGGGAATATAAGTGCCGTACCAGAAGGGGTGCGCAGCCAGGAGGGCAAAGACCGCTCCCAAGTTACTGAAGGCCGCAATGTCTGAAAGGCCCGCCAGAAGCCCGGTCCTGGCTGAGGCCTTATGTTTGCCCAGGGTCATAAGGGTGAACTCCAGCAGCAGGAGGATGACATAAACCGTATAGAGAGTACCCATCCACCAGATATTGGAGCGGAGATTCGGGGAGAGGGCCACCCAGATGGGCAGACGCCAGGGGTTTTCCAGCTCCAACCCGATGGCCAAAAAACCGGCAAAGATAGTGGCTATAGCCAGGAACACACTCCGTGCCCCTATGGCCCCGAGGGGCCGGTTGTGTAAGAGGTGCCCTACGGCCGAGGTGACCGAAAGCCCGCAGGAGAGGCCCGCCCAAAATACATAAGTCGAGATGAGGATCCCCCAGGGGATCTCCCGACTTACCCCATAGGCCTCTCCATGACCCACCAGAAAACTCCGGATCCCCATGATGACCCCTACACCTAACAAACACAAGGACACCAAGAAAAGAAGTATCAACTTTCCTCTTTTTAGTTGGACCGCCGTGACCATACCCTGCCTCCTTTCTAAAATTTAATAGTTCCCCATCCTTGAAACCTAACCTTACAGCCCAGAAGGCCCTCAAGTCAAATGAGATTTCCCAAAGACACAGCCCTTAAATCCACTTTAAGAAGCTTTAGAAGATTTTAAGGGAAGTTTTTTGAAAATATTGGCCCAGCCTAGGACCCAATCCCCTGGAAAACCACCTCTTTCAAAAATAAAAAAAGGGGGCGACTGCCCCCTTTTTTCGCTTTTATTACCTTAAACTACCCCTATTTCTTGTGGCAGCCCGTGCACTTGGTGGGCCCGGCCTTCTTGCCCTCCTTTTTCATCTGCTTGTGGCAGCCCTTACAATTGACATGCATGGCCTTTTTCACCGAGTTGAGCTTCTTATTGGGATGGTTCTTGTTGTGGCAGGTATCACACTTCTGGATCTTCATGCCTTCTTTGTAGGGGACCTGCTTCCAATCTGCCGTCCGGCCGTGGTGGCACTCTCCACAGTTACCGTTCAAGATCTCCTGGTGCTTCCAGTGGGAGAAAGTTACCGTGCTGTGTCTCATTTTAGGACTCGGAAGCTTAATGACCTCCGGACCTTTCCCTACACCCCCAATTCCTACCCCGTAGACTCCCAAGATCAACCCTAAAACCCCCATCATCATTAGCCATTTACGCATATCCCTCCTCCTTTACGACTTTTTAAAAACTATAATCCCCTTCCCCGGGCTAGTCAAAGTCGGTAAAGCTCTGTCTTTAGCCTTTGTAGGCTTTTCTTCGATTTTAAAAGGGCTCTACCCTAAAGCCTGCAAAATTTTTAAAGAAATCTGGCTAAGAGGAAGCCCAGTTCCAGAAAAAGATAGAGCGTGAAAAGGAGGAGGAGCTGGGAGAGAAAGTCTCCGGGGGTGAGGAAGAGGGCTATTAGATAGAGGCCCCCCAAGATCTTCCACCATCGGCGGGTCAGCACCCGACGAGAGATGATCTTGGTTCGGGTGAGCAAGGCCACCAGAAGGGGGATCTCCGCGAGCAACACCGAGACCAGCAGGGTCTTGGCCATAAAAGAGAGGTAGTTCTGGAGTCGCAAGTTGGCCTGGAAATGGGCATAGCCGAAGGAGAGAAAAAAGTGGAGGAGGATCGGCAGAAAGAGGAAATATCCGGCCAGGCCCCCGGCGAGCATGAGAAAAAAAGAGAGGGCTAGCAGGCGACGCCCCAGGCGCCGTTCGTGAGGAAAGAGACCCGGAGAGAGGTAGGCCCAGGCCTGGTAGAGGAGGAGGGGTAGGGTGAGGGCCAGGGCCATAAAAAAGGTGGACTTGAGAGCGGCCATGACGGCCTCCGGTAGGGTGGTAAAGACCATGTGCACGGTGAATTTCCCCATGGCCCGGCGATAGGGCCAGAGGAAAAAGGGGACCAGATGGCTAAAAAGAAGAAAGAGGAGCACCCACAGACCGAAAAGGAAGGCTAGGAAGACCAGGAGGCGCCGGCGGAGTTCAGCCAGGTGGACCTCAAGGGGAAGCCGGGGCAGATTCCTGCGAGGAAACATCTCTTTCCTTTTCGGTCTCCTCCGGAGATTCCCGGAGGGGATCCCTTAGGGTCTGAAGTTCCTCCCGGGCCTCCTCTAAGGCATCCACTCCTAGTTCCCGCTTGAGCTCTTCTGTGGCCCGCCGGAATTCTAGGGTCAGGCGGGCTAAGGCCCGACCCACCTCCGGAAGCCTTTCCGGACCCAGCACCAAAAGGGCCACCACCAGAATGGTAACCAATTCTGGAAACCCGATGTTAAACACCTTGGAACCTCGAGAAAGACTAATCATTTTTGATTTTAAGCTTCTCCTCATCTTTTTTCTAGAGACCCCAGAGGCCCCCTTTTTCGTTTGGGGCAAAGGAAGCGGAAAGAATGGGGCCTCTTGCCAAGGGCGGGCTTTTCGGCTAATCGGTGGAGTTAAATTTCGGTGGAGGGGGCCTATGAACATTCCAGAAGATCGGCTTTATTCCGAGGAGCATCTCTGGGTGAAAAAGGAAAAGGGTAAACGGGTTTACCTCGGT
>QOAM01000134.1 GCA_003978075.1 Thermodesulfatator sp.
GGCCATCTCCACCAACCGCACCACCACCATGGGCCGTCTGCTCGAGATCTACGGCCTTGAGCCTTACTTCGACCTGGTGATGACCGCCCTTAAGAGCCCCAGACCCAAGCCCCATCCCGAGGCCCTTCTGGTCATTCTGGAACACTTCGGGGTGCCCCCGGAAGAGGCCCTTTATATCGGGGACTCGGAGGTGGACCTCAAGCTCTGCCGGGCCGTAAGGGTTCCCCTTGCGGCCTACAAGAATCCGTCCCTTCCCGCCGATTATCACCTCCGAGGCTATCGAGATCTCCAAGACCTCCTTTCTCGTTTTTATAATTTTAAAGGAAAGTGCTTAACACTAGGTTTGGAAAAAAAGGGTTGACAAAGGAAAAGGGGTGTTTTTTAGTTAAGGCCTGCAATCCGGAGGAGGGAGCGGTAATGGAGATTTTTACCCCGCAGACGCCCATGCCCACCAAGGAAGAGGCCCTGGCTAAGCGTCAGTGGTATGTGGTGGACGCCTCGGGGAAGACCCTGGGGCGGCTGGCCTCGGAGATCGCCAAACGCTTGCGCGGTAAGCATCGTCCGGAGTTTGCCCCCCACCTCGACCTGGGGGACTTCATCGTGGTGGTCAACGCGAAGAAGGTGCGTCTTACCGGTAAGAAGTGGGATCAGAAGATTTACTGGCGGCATTCCGGCTATATGGGAGGGATCAAGCTGCGCACCGCCCGGCAGATGCTAGAAAAGAAGCCGGAGGAGCTCATCCGTTTGGCGGTCAAGCGCATGCTTCCCCGGAACCGCCTGGGACGCAAACTTCTCAAGAAGCTCAAGGTTTACGCCGGTCCGGAGCACCCGCACCAGGCTCAAAACCCTCAACCCCTGGAACTTTAGGAGGTGAGTATTCATGGCCGAAATTCAAGAGAGATATTACGCTACGGGAAAGAGAAAGACGGCCATCGCTCGGGTGTGGCTCATGCCCGGGAGCGGCCGCATAGTGGTCAATAAAAAAGACTTTGACCAGTATTTTTACGATCATATCGTGGCCCGCTACATCGTGGAGCAGCCCTTCCGTCTTACGGGCACCGAGGGGAAGTTTGACGTGATCTGCACGGTGAAGGGCGGGGGCAAAAGCGCCCAGGCCGAGGCCATTCGCCACGGGATCGCCAAGGCCCTTACCGAGTATCATCCGGATTATCGTCCGCCTCTCAAGAAGGCCGGTCTCCTCACCCGGGACGCGCGGGTCAAGGAACGCAAGAAGTACGGTCTGCGAGGGGCCCGGCGCGGTCAGCAATACTCCAAGCGGTAGAGCCCTTTCCGGAGGGAGATCTTGGTCCGGGTGGCCGTGGTCGGGGCCACGGGTTATACGGGTCTAGAGTGTTTGCGCCTTGCCGCAGGCCACCCGCGCCTGCGCATCACCTGCGTCACCTCCCGCAAGGAGGCCGGACGCAAACTTTCGGATTACTGGGGTTTCAAGCCTTATCCTGAGGACCTAGAGATCCTGGCCCCGGAGCCGGAACTCCTGGCCCAGCGGGCGGAGGTGGCCTTGCTCTGCGTGCCCCACGGCACGGCCCAGGATATGGCTGCCGCGCTCCTGGATCGGGGCCTTCGCGTGATCGATCTTTCCGCAGACTTTCGTCTCCCTGCCCCCTCCCTTTACGAGAGCTGGTACCAGACCCCTCACCGCTATCCCCAGCTCCTTTCCGAGGCCGTCTACGGTCTCTCGGAGATCTATCCCCAAGAAATCCGCCAGGCCCGCCTGATAGCCAACCCCGGATGTTACCCCACCTCGGTCCTCCTTCCCCTCATTCCCCTTCTTAAGGCCGGGCTCCTGGAGACGGAGGACCTCATAGTGGACGCCAAGAGCGGGGTCTCTGGCGCCGGCCGGAAGGCTGAGGTCACGCTGACCTTCTGCGAGGTCAACGAGGACTTCCGGGCCTACAAGGTGGCCTCCCATCGCCACACCCCGGAGATGGAGGTGCAGCTCTCCAAGGCCGCGGGGCGGGAGGTGCGCCTCCTCTTTACCCCCCATCTCACCCCCATGGAGCGGGGGATCTTCACCACCATCTACGCCCGTCCCCGGGCCTCCGAAGGGGAACTTTATGGGGCCCTTCAGGAGTTCTACCGGGGAAAACCCTTTGTGGAGGTCCTTCCCCCGGGGAGGGTCCCCCGCATAGCCGAGGTCCGGGGGAGCAATCTCTGCCGTCTGGGCCTCAAGGTGGATCCCCGCACGGGCCGTCTCCTCCTCTTTTCCGTCCTGGACAATCTGGTGAAGGGGGCCAGCGGCCAGGCCCTACAGAATCTCAACCTCATGTGGGGATTTCCCGAGGATTTGGGCCTTCCGCGGGTGCCTCTCCATCCCTAGCCATGCGCAATCTCAAGCTGGTCATCGCCTACGACGGCACCAATTATCTGGGCTGGCAGCGCCAAAAGCAGGGTCCCACGGTGCAGGGCGTGCTGGAAGACACCCTGCGCCAGATCCTGGGGCACAAGGTGAAGCTGCGGGCTGCGGGTCGCACCGATGCCGGGGTGCATGCCCTAGCCCAGGTGGCCCATTTCCACACCACCAGCAAGCGGGATCTCGAGACCCTCTTTCGGGCCTTAAACGCCCTTTTGCCCAAGGATATCGCCGTCCTGCGCGTCGAGGAGGTGGATTTCAAGTTCCACGCCCAACACCATGCCCTGCGCAAGACTTACTTTTATCAGATTTACAACCATCCCATCCGCCATCCCCTTTTGCGGCTTTACAGCTGGTGGGTGCCGGAGCCCTTGGATCTCGAGGCCATGAAGGCCTGTCTGCCCCACATTATCGGGGAGCACGATTTTGCCAGCTTTCGCAAGTCCGGTACGGAGCTCAAGAGCACGGTGCGCACGGTTTACCAGGCCGTCTTCAAGCGCGTGCCCGGGGTGGCCCATCTCTTTCGTTTCGAGATCACCGGCCGAGGCTTCCTGCGTTACATGGTGCGCAACCTGGTGGGGGCCCTGGTGGAGGTAGGCCGCGGACGGCTCACCCCGGAGGACTTCCAACGCATCCTTGAGGCCCGAGATCGTACGGTGGCCCCGCCTCCGGCCCCACCCCAGGGGCTCTTCCTTAAAGAGGTCTATTACGGTAAAAAGGGAAGGGCCAAAGACTACGCCCCCAAGGGGGTCAAGAGATGAGACTTTCGGAGCGTATTCAGCGCCTGAAGCCCTCGGCCACCCTGGCTGTAGATGCCCGGGCCAAAGAGCTGCGGGCCCAAGGAGTGGATGTCCTCAACCTCTCGGCCGGGGAGCCGGATTTCGACACCCCGGCCCATATCCGCGAGGCGGCTAAAAAGGCCCTGGACCAGGGCTATACCCGATATCTTCCGGTGGCGGGCCTTGCGGAGCTTCGGGAGGCCGTGTGTTTCCGCCTGAAGGAAGACTACGGGTTCGAGTACCGTCCGGAGGAGGTCCTTATCACCTGCGGAGCCAAGCAGGCCCTCTTCAATCTGGCTCAGGCCTTGCTCAACCCCGGGGATGAGGTCCTCATTTTGGCCCCTTACTGGGTCTCCTATCCCCCCATCGTGGAGCTGGCCGGAGGGGTGCCGGTGATCGTGCCTTCCACCCCGGAAAGGAACTTTGAACCTCAGCCCGAGGAGATCGAGGCCCGGCTGAGCGAGCGCACCCGAGGCCTCATCCTCAATAGCCCTTCCAATCCCACCGGGGCCATCTATTCCCGGGACTTTCTGGCGGCGGTGGCGGAGATCGTTCGCCGACACCATCTCTGGGTGGTGAGTGACGACATCTATGATCGCCTGCGCTTTGACGGGAAGCAGCCGGAAAACCTCCTTTCCGTGGCCCCGGATCTGCGGGAGCAGGTCTTCTTGGTAAACGGAGTCTCCAAGGCTTACGCCATGACCGGCTGGCGGATAGGCTGGGCGGTGGGGCCGGAGGAGGTCATACGGGCCTGCGCCAAGCTCCAGGGACAGAGCACCTCTAACGCCACGGCCTTCGCCCAGAAGGCCGCGGTAACGGCCCTTACCGGTCCTCAGGATTGCGTAAAGGAGATGTGCCAGGCCTTTGCCGCACGCGCGGCCTTTTTCTTCGAGGCCCTCTCCCGCCTTCCGGGCCTGAGACCCCACCGACCTCAAGGGACCTTCTATCTCTTTGCGGACTTTTCCTCCTTTTACGGGCGCAAAACCCCCTCCGGAAAGGAGATCAGAGACTCGGTAGATCTGGCCACCTATCTCTTGGAGGAAGGCCGGGTGGCCACGGTCCCCGGAGTGGCCTTTGGAGAAGACCGCTTTCTGCGCCTCTCTTTTGCTCAGGGCGTGGAGACCTTGAGGGAGGCGGTCTCCCGCCTCGAAGAGGCCCTCTCCGCCCTGGAATAGAAGATTTTTCACACGGCTAGAGACCTCCGAGAAAAGTCCGGGCTCTCAGCTAGCCCCGAAGGGCTAGAAATAAATCTCTCCTAGAAACTCCTTGCAAAACCAAGATCTTACCGGGCTTTAGCAGGCTCTAATTTAAAATATTTCCTCCTCAGATCCCTAAACGGCATTTGACACGAAGCCCCTTCCTCCATATAAGATGGGGATTAGGCGAAGCTCCACGGAAAAGGAGCGGGGTTAGAGGTTTTTGTAAAAGTGCAGTAGGTTAAAGGGCCGGAGGGCTAGAGAAAAGGTTTTTTTAATATTTAAGGGGCAAGGGAGTGTGGATGTGAAGAGCAAAATAGATCGGAGGATAGTAGGTGGGTTTGGGGTCCTTTTCTTTTTTATGTTATGTGTGGCTTCCTGGGCCTTAGAATGGCGGGGGCTTTCGGCTACCATCAACAGTGAAACCAGGTACCAAGTCCAGTGGTCTGACGATCCCCACCGTCCCTATACCAGCGACGAGAATTCCGATCAGGACTTTTACGAACTCTTGGGGGTGGAAGCGGATCTGCCCTGGCAGAAGCTGCATTTCTCCTTTTACGGCCGTTACGCCAAGGATCTGGACGGCACCCTGAAGGGTTCCATCTATCAGGACATCCTGGAGACCTCTCCGGAGAGGCAGAGGTTGGATGTCTATTATGCCTATCTCGAGAGGCAGAATTTGTGGCGCGGTTTGGATGTGCGTTTGGGGCGCATGTACATCTACGGGGCGGACATAGTGCACATGGATGGTCTGTCCCTCAGTTGGGATCGTCTTTTCAAGTCCCGCCTAGATGTGCAGCTTTTTGGGGGGCTGATCGTGCAGATGTATTGTAATCTGAGTCAAGACCTGGTAGGGGGCTTTAATGTAAATGTACACCCCCTTTCCGACCTCGACCTCTCCGTGAAGACGGTATTTTACCGGGAGACCTCTTATCGTTTTGATCTTAGCTGGCGTCCCTTTGAAGGGGTAAAGCTGGTAGGCTATTGGGAATTGATCAACAATCATAGTCGGGATTTTAATGTAGATTTGTTGGTTCGTCTCCCCAAAGTGGGGACTTATGTAGGGGTGAATGTCTATCGGCGTTTTTGGATTGCGCGGGACACCGAGGATGATTTCCTCTACGACTACACCTTTTCTATTGGAGACGGTTTAAAGACGGACATCCGGCGTTTTTATCTCTCTAAGGAAGCGGCTTACTGGGAGATCACCCTGAGTGTTACTCAGCCTGTCCCCAAGGTTGCCGGTTTAGTGGTTTACGGTAAGCTCAATTGGCGCTGGCTGGCTCATGATAAATACGAGGACTTTTTCAATACGGACTTTGCGAAATACAGCGTGGGTTTTTCCTGGGAGGAGCCTATCGGTCTAAAGGGTTTTTATATAGACAGCGGTTTTAGTCACTGGCGCGAGAACCGGGACTGGTCGCCCATCTATGAATCCGAGTCCCATTCCTATTATCTCGATCTGCGGCAGGATCTTTTTAATCGTCTCCAACTCAGGGCGGGTTTTTACTATAAGGACGAAGATATCAACAGCATGATTGAGCGCGAGGGATCCAAGGTGCTTTACGGAGCGGTGAAGTACTTCTTCGATCGAGAGGCCCATCATAAGTGGGTTGAGGTACGTTATGAGTATAATGAGGCCGATTATTTTGAGCAGTATGGGTTTTCCAGTTTGAATCTGCTTATGGTCAACTTAGGGATTAAACTTTAAAAGAGAGGTAGCTGGATGTTTGAGAAACTTAGAAAAAGTTGGCTGATGTTTTTTGTGTTGGTGGGGCTTAGTTTTTATCTTTCTTCTTGTAAAAGAGCGGTTGATATTAAGTTTTCGCACCAGTTGCATGTGGAAGAAAACGGTATTTCTTGTGACCAATGTCACCCCAAGCAGGAAGACGGCACCATGGGGTTGCCTACCATGGATACCTGTTCCGACTGTCATGAGATAGATCTGGACAACCCCTCGGAGAAGTGTCTGATGTGCCATACTTCGAGGAGTGCTTCCAAGGATTACGAGGTATCCCCGCTTTCCAAGCCCATGAGTTATAAGGATCTCAATTTTAGTCACGAGTATCACGAAGATCTGGATGTAGAGTGTAGTTTTTGCCATATAGGTATAGAGAAGAACAAGGATCTGGGAACGTTGAAGTATCCCACCATGGACGTGTGTACGCAGTGTCACAACGGGGAGGAGGCCCCGGCGGAGTGTGAGACCTGTCACAAGGTCATTCGCAAGGATCGTCCTCCGGCCAATCACGGAGGAGACTGGACCTTCCTCCACGGGCGGGAGGCTCGGGTGAGCGAGCGGGTGTGTCACTATTGTCACCAGAAGAACATGTGCCAGGAGTGTCATCAGCGAGAGAAGCCGCGGGATCACCAGACCTTTGTGTGGAAGATAGAGGATCACGGAGAGGAGGCCACTCACGATCGTCGTCGGTGTGTGGTCTGTCATTCGGCGGGTTTCTGTTCGGACTGCCATCGGCAGATGCCTCCGAGTCACAAGAGGGCTGATTGGCTGGCCTTTGATGTACACAACGGGCATGCGCAGGCTGCCCGACGGAACTTCCGGAGCTGCAAGGTCTGTCACGAGACCTCGGAGTGTGTGCGTTGCCATAACAGCATTATCATGCGGCAGCCTTAGGGGGGATGGAGAGGGATGAGGGCCAGGAAAGAAGGGGGGACTCCCCTGGGAGGATTAATCTTCGAAGGAGGGATTGGGGTATGAGAGGGCAGTTTAAAGGTTGGGGGCGCTTAGGGTTCAGGATGGGAATGGTGATAGCGGTCTTCTTGGCCTGGGCGGCGTTAGCGGCGGCTCATCCTCCGGTGACCCTGCTCGACGAGAACGGGAATCCGGTGGTGGCTGGGCTCAACCCCGCAGACAAGATCGATTTCGGGAACGGGAAGGTGTATGTAGCGGGCCCTCCTTACAGCCCCAAGCAGACCTGTGGTAAGTGCCACAACTACGACGAGATCACTAAGGCCTTCCACTTCCGGGAGGGGGTGGGGGAGACCGGAGAGCTCCTGAGCGACACTTGGTCTAGTGATCACCAGAATGATCGGAACTATAAGTACCTAGCTAACGCTTACGGACACTTGCTGAGTCCCGGGCAGTTCGGGGCCTGGTGACCTCCCTCTTACCGCCAGTTGGCGGCTAAGAGGGTAAGGGGACATCACGACGCGCCGTTTAGTGTAGTGGACAAGCCTTATTTCTTTGATGTAGGAGTGGTGGACGAGATGGCTGTCTGCTACTCCTGCCACATGGGAGGCGGTCCGGCGGAAGGTATCGTTACCCCGAACGGGGTCATCCCTTACACCCAGGCCTCGCCGGATCCGGCCTTGGGTAATTACGATCGGGACTTTTATACCTATTCTTCCGACGATCTGATCCGCGGTTATTACAACGGCAAGTCTCCGGAGGAGGTGGTGGCGGAGATCGGGCCACCCAAGCGGCACGACTGGCAGAAGTCCGGAGTGATGGAGGCCGACTGTCTCCTGTGTCACATCGATTACGAGACGGATAAGGCTTTGGTGGGGGCTGATGGGGAACGGGTCAATCCCTTGCGTCCGCGTTTGATGATCTTTGCCGAGCGCCAGAACGGGCAGGTGGTGCGTATCTCTTTAGGGACGCCCTTTGTGCCCGGTCTGAACAGTGGAAACGAGGCCCTATCTTATACCAATAACGCCCAGAGGATGACCCGTCCTACACCTAAGCTTGCGCTTATGCAATTACCTAAGGAGATCGTGGGCGATCTCATGGAGATGATGCACCAGGGTCTCCAGGAGGCTGACCAAGAGCTGAACGGAAGTCTGCCTTATGCCCTCTATGCCCCGCCGGATATAGTGCCGGATATCTGGACAGGTCAGGGTCTGCGGCCGGAGTTTGTGGTGGATCCTCAGGGGGCTAGTGATGAGATGGCCCGGCTAGCGGCCTCCCAGGAGAAGATAAACCAGGTCTTCGGGCGGATCCTGGCCTACCTCCAGCAGAAGGTGAACCCGAATATGGACATGAACCAGATGATGCACACCTTCTTCAACGATTTCATCTACGGATACCGCATCAAGGACGACCTGGGGCATCTCCTACCTATCCCGGTCCCATTGCGCAAGTATGTGCCGGGGCTCTTCTATACCGACTGGGACGATCCCAACGCCTCCACCCGGGACTATCTCCGGGCTCCTCTGGTGGAAGGGGAGGGGCTCCCCTATCCTGGAGGAGTGGGCTTCCACTGGTCGGCTATGATGTACGGGGTGATGCAGGCCATGCAGGGTAATTATGCGTATATCGATCCCCAGACCGGCCAAGTGGATGTGGGCAAGGTGGAGCAGGACTACTGGGAGGGGAAGATCCCGCGGAACGCCCTGCAGATAGTGCGTCGAAAATATCTCCCCAATATGTTCAGGCTCATGCCCTCGGGTCTCCTCATGGGGTTGGATTTCAACCATGACGGGGCCCCTCTCACCTACATCCGCATAGAAAAGGTGGGGGACGAGTGGCAGGGGAAGGTCTATTACAGCCTTAGCGACCTGGGGAACGGCACCCTCCAGCTCCCCATCTTCGGGGGGGATCGGGACAAGAATTCCTGGAAGTGGACCTTGGTCTGCGGCCAGTGCCATGTAACGCACACCGATCCTTACTCGCACTGGACCTTCGTGCGGCCCTACAATTTGGGGATGCCGGCGGACCTGGTCAAAAACGGGGTCTACATCAACTTTACCAATGATCCCAACGCTCCGGGATACGATGTGCACATGTCGAGCAGGAAGCACGGGTGCGGCTGGTGTCACTTCCGCGACAACGGGAGCTTGAAGGACAAGCACAACATCCTCAAAGGTACGGATACGGCCCACATGGTCCGGAACGACCTGGACAACAATCCCAAGCCCAAGACTTGTGAGTACTGTCACCTGAACGGTGGAGATCCGGAGGCCCCGAATCCGGCGGCGGCGCACGCCCGGAAGTTTGGGGAGACGGCCAGCCAGCACCTGGCCAAGATCGCCTGTGAGGTTTGTCATGCCCCTTACAAGAAGCTCTGGACCTTCCGGGCCTTTGATGACTCTCTGGGCTACTACATCAACTTCGACAATCGCGGGGGGCCTTTACTTCCTCCCATGGGGCAGGGTCAGATGACCGCCTTTCCGCCTTATTACGCCCTGAATCCCGTCTACGGAGCCTCCCCAGGGTACGGTATCCCCCATCTTCAGATGCTTGCCCAGCATATTGATGCTGACGGGCACGGGGTGGAGCCCATGGACTATGTGGCCCAGATGGTGGACTACTTCAACCCTCTGAGCGAGTCTGATCCTGGAAAGTTGGTGGGAGGGTTTTTCACCAACCCGCGCTTCGACTTCTGGCATCTTTTCATCGACGAGTTTATAGAGTGGCAGAAGCAGACTACGGGAGTGCCGGTGACCTTCCAGCCTCCCTACACTAACGAGAAATTTCCGCCTCTCTATTACGCCAACGGCCGCAACGGTTATCCGCAGATCGTCATCGGAAACCCGGTTACCGTACTTACCTGGGTGGACACCAACGCCTGTGTGGAGGGGTGCCAGGGAGACCAGGCCTGTATTGAGGCCTGTGCTAAACTGCCTTACGGCGGGGCCAAGGTTATGTATCTGAGGGAGATCAATCCCGTGGTGGATCACTACGAGGCGCCGGCTAAGTGGCCGGGATATCCGCCACAGGTTTTGGCCAACATCGGGCCCAATGATCCGGCCTACCGCCACGATCCGCTGGTGGGGAAGGTGGTGCTCAAGAACGGATATGTCATCTACGACCACACCGGGGATATGTTCCCGGACCTCTGGTGGCCGGAGGATGTGCAGGCGGTGCGGGAGCTCCTGATAAGGGTACTGAAGGCTGAAGGAGAGAGGAATCCCAACCCGGTGCTCTTCATGGCGGCCCACTTCTTCTCCGACACCCATGTGATCAAGCCCGCGGATCAGGCCCTGGGGGCCAAGTCCTGCTTCGACTGTCACGGAGAGGTGAAGAAGGGGCAGCCCGGGGCTCATCGGATTACGGATCGGATTATCGTTTTCCTCCCCTGGGCTCCTAAGTGGTTCCAGGAGCAGTACCGCTTACTCAAGTGGGATCCGGAAAACGGCCTGCAGGTGAACAATCCCAACGGGTTCTTCGTGGTAGATCCGGAAGTGTATTACATCAAACCTATAGAGGCCAACGGGTTGAGCGTCCTGGGGGCTAGGGAAGAGGAGATCCTGGAGCACAGCCGGCACCATGCGGAGGAGCTCTTCTACCTCATCTCTTACCCGGCCAGGGGGGAGGAGATCGAAGAAATCGCTCCTTACCTCTCGGCCCAGGAGAGAGAGATGGAGTTCGAGAAGCAACTGGTGAACGGTCCTTGGGATGATCGGATGTTCTACTACATCCCGGCGGGGTTCGAGCTGGTGGCCTGCGGCATTACTCCCAACAAGGAGAAGGTTGCGCTGGCCAGGAGGGGGTATGATCCGCGGGGTCGGGTGTTTGAGGCCTATGTGGCTAAGATAGAGTTCAAGGACGCTGCTCCAAGTGCCTATTACATCCGCATCCCCTTTGAGGGAAGCAAGCCGGTGATCTGGACTCGCGAAGCGGACAAGGGGCCTTTCCACAGGGATAACTCGGCTCAGATCCTGGCCTACGAAGGGGCTTATGTCCTGGTGCGGGTTACCCATCCGGGTGAGTTTGTGGCCGTGGATCCTAACGTGAACGGGAGCTATCCCCTCTTCTGATCCTCCGGTGTCCGCCTGGAGACCGACCGGCCGGGGGTTACCCCCCGGCCTTTTTTATGGGGTCGAGATCCAGCTCGGGAAGGGGGCCGGTTCGGGGAGGATTTCTCCTCCTCCGAGGACCAGATCCTCGCGGTAAAAGACGGCAAATTGTCCGGGGGCCACCGCCCGCTGAGGCCTCTCAAAGATCACCCGAAAGATTCCTCCGCCCAGAGGTTCTATCCGGGCTGGTGCTTCCCGATGCCGGTAGCGCAGGCGCACCGCGGCCTCAAAGGGCCTTTCCGGATCCAAGGGGTAGAGGAAGTTGACCCTTCCCACCCGCAGGGTGCGCCGCAGGAGATGTCGCTTCTCCCCCACAATCACCCGGTTGTGCTCCGGATCCAAGGCTACTACATAGTAGGGTTTCCCCAGGCGAAGTCCCAGCCCCCGGCGCTGTCCCACCGTGTAGGCAAAAAGGCCCCGGTGCTTTCCCACCACCCGCCCGTTCACGGTCACCATCTCCCCCTCAGGGGCCTCCACTACCCGGAAGAGTTCCCGATAATCCCCTCTGACGAAGCAGACCTCCCGACTTTCCGGAGCGGTAAAGGGGAAGAGACCAATCCGCGCTGTCTCCCGGAGGATCTCCTCCTTGGAGAGATCCCCCAAGGGAAAGAGGATCTGGGAGAGGACCTCCTGCGGAAGCTGGTGCAAGAAATAGCTCTGGTCCTTTTGAAGATCTCGAGCCTTGTAGAGAAGATAGTGGCTGGTAGCTGGATCGTAGCGCAGGCGGGCGTAATGGCCGGTGGCTAGTTTTTCTGCCCCCAGTTGCCGAGCGGCTTCAAGGAGCAGGCCGAATTTTATCTCGCGGTTACAAATCACGCAGGGATTAGGGGTAAGCCCCTGCAAATAGGCCTCGCGAAAGTAGCAGATCACCCGCCTCGCGAAATCCTCCCGCAGGTCTATTATTTCCAAGGGCAGGCCCAGGGCCTGGGCCACAGAGCGGGCCCTTGGAGAGGTGTCTTCAGGAAAGAGCCGGGCGTGGAGCAGGAGGACACGGTGGGTGCGGGAGAGTAGCCAAGCGGCATAGGCGCTATCCACGCCCCCAGAGATGGCTACAGCGATCATAAGAGTTCGCGCTCAAGGCGCACCTCCATGGCCCGCACCACGCAGGCCGTCACACAGAGCTCGCAGGCACTGCAGCGGTCGGGATCGAAGATCACCTCCATGCTCTCTCGGTTGACATAAAGGGCTCCGGTAGGACAGACCGCGGTGCAAGAGCCGCAGTGGATGCACAGCTCCTCCCGGCGACGGATCTCCTGGCCGATGGGTTTGACCTCCACCCCTAGATCACGCAGGTACTGCAGTCCCCGGGACACATTTTTAGGATGTCCGGAGAGCTCCATCACCATGATACCTTCTTTGCCGGGGAGAATGGTGGCTTTGAGGATATTAAAGGAGAGATCGAAGTCTTTGACCAGCCGCCAGACGATAGGCTGGTCCACCACCTCCGCGGGAAAGCGCAACACCAGCCCTCTTTTAAACATGGGCTTCCTCCTCGCGCTTCAGGAGCTTTTCGCACCACCTTAAACCCTCCCGGGCGGTCTGCAAAGTAGGGTCAAGGGTCAGGGCCTTTTCAAAGAAGTCCCGGGCCTCCTCAGGGGATCCCATTTCCTTGAGGCACCACCCCAGGTTGGCCAGGTCCACGGCTGAGCCTGGATTGAGTTCCACGGCCCGGAAGAAGGCCACCAGGGCCTTGGCATATTCTCTCAGCCGAAAGTAGGCCCGTCCGGCCAGATTCCAGAGCTCGGGAAATTCCTCCCAGGAAAGTCCCTCCTCCGCGGCTTTAAGGGCCTCTGAGGGCCGTTCCGCCCGCAGATAGACCTCGGCGAGATGGGCGTAAATCGCCGGACGATCGGCGGCCTCTGGAGAAAGCTCCAAGGCCCGGCGCAGGGCGTTTATGGCCCCCTCCGGGTCTCCGGCTTGGGAAAGGAGACGTCCTAAGTAGGCCCAGGTGTAATAACGCGCCGGGGCCTCCTCCACTATTTGCCGGAGAAGGGGAAGAGCCCTTTCCCGGGGGAGGTAAAGGGCCACCACCCGGGTGAGGTGGTAAAGGGGGGAGATCCTGGTCCTTTCGCGGAAGAGAAGACCGGGGACTACCGCGTAAACCGCGGGAAGATCCAGCCGGGGGTGGGTGAGGTCCACCAGAAAGAGCTTGTAACCCCGTTCTTCTAGCTCCCGGGCCAGGCGCCGGAGTTCCTCGCGGTGATCCGAGGCGGAGATATCGGGAAGCTCGGAAAGATCCACCTCACCGGCCTTCTCCACCACGTAGGAGGCCTGGGTCAGATCCCCGAACTTGGGAAGGGCGCTCTCTAGATACCTTCCCTCGGTATCAAAGTCTCCGGCCAGCTGGGCCATCTCCGTGAGGGTCCGAACCAGGGCCCTTTCTGGGCTGGTTCCGGTGCCGGAGACATAGACGATCTCGCTGCGCTGAGGGTAGGTGGAGGGGTCCAAGGCCAAAGCCGCTACCGTGGGCGCAGGCATGCCGTAGGTCATGTCCCGGATCCACAGGCGGATCCCCAGACGCTCGAAACAGCGGCAGAGGCAGTCTCCCTCACCGGTGATGGAGGAGCGCCGGATCTCCGGCATGGGGCTCCGCAGGCGGTGGGAGAGGGCGGAAACATGTCGCTCAATGAGTTCACAGGTGGCCTGCACCCCGGCTTCGGCATAGGTATTCCCGGCAGCGGAGCCGTTGTATTCGTAAAGGAGCCAGAACCAGAAAAAGGGGATCTTTCTCCACCGGTTTTCCGCCACGGAAAGGGCCGGGGCCAATTGAAAGGGGATCTCCGGGAGGAGTTTCTCTACATAGGCGCGCAACCGGGGATCCCCCTCGGGGTCCTCGAGGGAGTCCAAGAGCTCGACCGGGCTTAGGGCCTCCTCCATCTGGGAGAGGGGCACCACAGGCTCGTCCTGCATCCTCCGCACGTAGGAAAAGAGGGAGAACCGCTCTACCAGCTCCATGAGAGCGCTGGCCCGGGAAAGGGCCTCCGTAGCCCCCTTTCCCATTTGCTTGAATTTCCCGGTAACCTGTTGCCCTTCTACATCGTAAAGGCTCAGGTAGACTGGGATGCCCAGGCGACCTTGGTCCACACGCTCCAATCCCCGCAGGATTTTAAGGCCCGAGGCCGCAAGCTGCTCCTCCACCCAGGCGATGGTCTCCTCCGGAGGACGGCTTTTATCGGCAACCCTTTTGGGAGAGGCCTCCTCCCAAAGTTTTTTTGTGAATTCCTTCATGGAAAGACCCTCTGAGGCCTCGGAGAGAGGCCCTTTTTCGTTAGGGCTTCGCCCTTCTCGAGTTTCTTTCCCACCGGAGAAAGGGCTTTTCCGGCAAGCCAGGATCCATTATAGCCTCAGGTTAAGGGCAAATCGAGGCCTAGCCGAAGACGAATCTTTTGGGAGGCAGTTGCACAGGGCCCTGAAATACCTTAAATAAAGGGGTGGGATGAAACCCAGGGCCTTGGTCCTTTCGGGGTACGGGATTAACTGTGAGCGGGAGACGGCCTATGCCTTGCAGCTGGCCGGGGCCGAGGCGGAGATTGTCCACTTCTCGGCCCTCCTTTACGGGGAAAAGCATTTAAGAGACTATCACCTCCTCTGTTTCCCCGGGGGGTTTCTCGACGGGGACCACCTAGGGGCGGCCCAGGCTGCAGCTCATCGCCTACGTCACGCGCGGGTGGAGGGTTCTGGAGAAAGGCTCCTTGAGCAGATCCTGGAATTTATCGAGGCCGGCAAGCTGGTGATAGGGATCTGCAACGGCTTTCAGCTCTTAGTGAAGCTGGGGCTGCTCCCGGCCCTAGGGGGGCGCTACGGGGAACGCCTGGTAAGCCTCACTTACAACGATTCCGGCCGCTTTGAGGATCGCTGGGTGTACCTGCGGGTCAACCTGGATTCCCCTTGCGTTTTCACCCGCGGTCTTTCCGGGCCGCTTTACTTCCCGGTGCGTCATGGAGAGGGCAAGTTCGTGGTGCGGGAGGAGGCTGTGCTGCAGGAGTTGGTTCGCCAGAAACAGATTGTCCTCCAGTACGCCCACCCTCAGAGCGGCTCCCCTACCCAGGAATATCCCTACAATCCCAACGGCTCCGTGGAGGCTATTGCCGGGATATGTGACCCGAGCGGGCGCGTCTTTGGTCTCATGCCTCATCCCGAGGCCTTCCATCATTTGACCAACCACCCCCGCTGGACCCGGGAGGCCGTGCCCCTGGAGACCCCGGGACTCAGGCTCTTCAAAAATGCGGTGGCCTACCTGCGCGAAACCCTCCTCTCATGACTGAAGAGGCCCCGCTGAAGGATCTGGTGCAAGCGTTCTTGGTCCTGCGGCGTTATCTTTTTCGGATTCTACTTCTCCTTTTGGCCCTGACTTTGGCCTTTCTCGGGATTTCGTCGCGGCTGCTCCTTTTTTTGGAAAGGCATTTCGGGCAGCCCCTGGCCTTTTTTGGGGTGGCCGAGGCCTGGTTAGCCGTTCTCAAACTGGCCCTCATCCTAGCGGTGATGGTGGCCTTTCCCCTTCTTCTCTATCTTCTTTGGCGGGCCTTAGCCGCGGTTTACCGACTATCCTGGAAGAGCGGGCTGGTGGTGGTTCTGGGAGGAAGTCTCCTCTTTTACGGAGGGGTGGCCTTTTGCTACTTGGTATCCCTGCCTTACGGGATGCGCTTTCTGCTTTCTTTCGGCAAAAAGGAGCTAGTGCCCACCATCTCCGTGGGCCATTTTGTGAATTTTGTGGGGCTTTTCCTCCTAGCCTTTGGGCTGATCTTTGAGGTACCCCTTTTCATGATGCTGGCCGCCCAGATGGGGCTTCTCGATCCCTGCAAGGCCGCTCGCTTCCGTCGCCACGCCATCCTCATCATCGCCATCCTGGCGGCGGTGTTGACCCCCACCCCGGATGTCTTCAACATGAGCCTTATGGCGGTGCCCCTCTATCTTCTTTTCGAAGTGGGACTCCTGGGAGCCCGTCTCCTGAGACCCCGAAAAAAACCTCCGAGTTTAGCTCAAACCCTTACCAGATAAACCTTTTCGGGAGGCCCCCTAAAATGGCGTGAGTACTAAAACTTGCCTTTTATCCAAAAAATCTTTGGAAAGTTTAAGCTTGGAATGCGGACTATAACAACACAAAAAAGGGTGGAATTTTGTCCTAGGATCACCGGAGATTTTGGACGAGAATACGCAGGATAGATTTTTAATGAGGCGATGGCTTGATCCTATAAGCTCGGGGATTTATAGTAGGAGAGTGCAGGAGGGGTGCCCGAGCGGCCGAAGGGGCGCGGCTGGAAACCGCGTGTGCGGGGCATAACCCCGCACCGAGGGTTCGAATCCCTCCCCCTCCGCCAAATTTTTGCGATTTCTTTGTTGCATAATTCTATTTTTTTCTTCAATAAATATCTGGTTATCCTCAGTTTCTCTCCAAAAGTGTAACTCACCCTGATCGGAAAAATCGTGGAGCGGAACGCTTCATCGGTTTCCCAGGTAACTCGTTTGCAGTACCTAGGAAAAAGACCTTCGAACGAAGATTCATTTTGGGCACAAAATTGGGCCTTGTATCAAAGTGGCGTGATAGTGCGTATTCCAGTCCAAAGTCCCCACCCATTCCACGGGAAAGTCCCCACTTTTTC
>QOAM01000120.1 GCA_003978075.1 Thermodesulfatator sp.
TTCTATCTCCGCAAGGGGGTAAAGTGGCACGATGGGGTGGAATTCACCGCCGAGGATGTACTTTTCGGTTTTCGTCTTATTACGGATCCTCATACTCCCACGGCTTACGCCGGGGACTTCCTGGAGGTGGACCGGGCCGAGGTTCTGAATCGCTATACCTTTCGTGTACATTATCGGAGACCTTTTGCCCCGGCGCTTTCCTCTTGGGGCAACCTGGTGGTGCTGCCCAAACATCTCTTGCAAGGTAAGGATCTCACCCGAAGTGCTTTCGGACGCCATCCTATAGGCACCGGCCCCTTCCGTTTCTACCAGTGGCGCACCCAGGAAAAGATTGTCCTTGAAGCCAACCCAGACTACTTTGCCGGCCGGCCTTATCTCAACTGGATCGTCTTCCGGGTTATACCCGACCCGGCCACCATGTTCATGGAACTCAAGGCCGGAGGCATAGACTGGATGGACCTCACTCCCCTCCAGTTCGCTCGGGAGACCAACACCCCCGCCTTTCGCGCCCGCTTTCGTAAGTACAAGTACCTGGCCTTTTCTTACACCTATTTAGGTTATAATCTGCGCCATCCCCTTTTCCGGGATCGACGTGTGCGCCAGGCCCTTTCTTACGCCATCAATAAGCAAGAGATCGTAGAGGGCGTCCTCTTCGGCCTGGGAGTCCCCGCCACTGGTCCCTATAAGCCCGATACTTACTGGTATAACCCCAACGTGCGTCACTACCCTTATGATCCGGAGAAGGCCCGGGAGCTTCTAGCCCGGGCCGGCTGGCGGGACACCGACGGTGACGGGGTGCTAGACAAGGACGGCCATCCCTTTGAGTTCACCATCCTCACCAACCAGGGCAATCTTTCCCGCCTCCTCACGGCCCAGATCATTCAAAGGCGTCTGTCCCAGATCGGCCTTCGAGTCCACATCCGCACCGTGGAATGGACTGCCTTTATCCACGAGTTTATTGACAAGCGGCGCTTCGAGGCCGTGATCCTGGGCTGGACCACCGGTCCGGAGCCCGATCTCTACGATGTCTGGCATTCGAGCAAGATCAAGCCCCCGGGGCTAAACTTCATCTCCTATGCTAATCCCGAGGTGGACCGGCTGCTGGAGGCCGGGCGGCGGACCTTTGATCGTCAAAAGCGTAAAAGGATCTACGACCGCTTCCAGGAGATCCTAGCTGAAGACCAGCCTTACACCTTTCTCTATGTACCTATGGCCCTTCCCTGCATTCACCGGCGTTTCCACGGGATAAAGCCTGCTCCGTTAGGCATTTCCTACAACCTTGAGCGCTGGTGGGTGCCTCGCTCCGCCCAGAAATACCTCGTCCCTTGAGTTAAGCCGGCCCGGAGAGCCAAAAACGTGGGCCGGTAAGGATCAAGGCTGTCCCCATAAGAAAGTAAAGGATACCCAGGATCTCCCGGGGAAGAGGGGAGCGGCGCAGGGCTATACCCAAGAAGATCATCCCTCCCATAAGGATCCAACTCCTCTTGGGCTGGAAGGCCCAGAAGGTGACCCTTTCCGGGAGGGTGGCTATATAGGCCAAGTTGCGCCGGGCCACCCGGAAAAGGATACGGGTGGCGAAGAGAAAGGCCACCGGGAAAAGGGCCACCAAAAGCAGGCCAGACCGTGCCGAAGACCAGGGACGCCACCAAAAGAGACCTCGGAGGGCTAGTCCTACTCCCACCGCCAGCCACAGGCCTCCGGCCACCAAAGGTAAATAACGCTTAGGAACGCGCACGGAACTCCTCCTGGAGACGGCAGAGAAGGCAGGGACTGGAGACCGCAGGTTCCCCGCAGTTCTCACAAGTAAGGAGTTCGCGATCCATAAACTCCTCCTTATGCGCGGCCAAGAGGGGATAGGCCTTGCGCAGGTAGTCCAGATAAAAACGTAATTTGGTCCCAGGGGTTTTTTCCTCTAATTCCTCCATCATTTGGGCGTAAAAAGGGCGACGGGCCTCTTCCGCCAGAGGACAGCCCTCGGGGAGAAAGGGCAACTTGCGTATCTCGGCGTAAAGTTGGATCTCTTTTCCACTATGTCGACACAAAGGTTTGGCCTTACGCACAAAACCCCGTTCTGCCGGAAGCACCGGATATTTGTGGGCCAAATACTTGAGATTCCACTGGAGGAGGTTCCCCAAGAGGGAGGAGGCCTCGTCGTCTAGATGGTGTCCGGTGACTAGGACCTCATAGCCTAGACGTTTGGCGGCCCGGTTGAGGTATTGACGTTTTACCGCCCCACACAGGGAGCAGATTTTGCGAGTCTTACGGCGAAGCTCTGGAATCCCGAAGCCTAGTTCTTTCCGCAGACTCAAGAGGTGAAGTGGACGACCCAGGCGCCGGGCCATGGCCTCTGCCGCCCTTTGCGAAAGGAGGGAAAAGGTGTTTTCCTCTATCCCTAGATCAATAAAGACTCCATCGGCTGGGTATCCTAGAGAGGTTAAGGCCTGCCACAGCACGAGGCTGTCTTTGCCCCCGGAGACAGCCACCAGGATCCGCTCCTCGCGGGTGAACATCCGAAAGGAGCGGATGGTGCGTTCGAGGTGCCTCTCAAACCAGTAAAGAAAGTGCTCTCGACACAGGGGAAGACGATGAGCCGGGAGGTAAATCTCCGCCGGTTTTCTCCGCTCCCCAGGACGGCAGAGTCGACAGCGGGCCATCACACTTCCGCCAAGGTCCTCTCTAGGAGTTTCTCCCTTTCTCTAAAGAGCTCCGAGGCCCGACGCAAACTTGGGGATTCCGGAAGGCTCTCTGGAAGGCTTCCCAGGAGCGGCGCAACGATATCTCGTAAAAAAAGTCTCCGTGGGCTCACCGCCAGGAGAAGACCTTCTTCGGTCCGCACAAGGATGCCCCGGGCTTCAAGGATTTCCACCACCTTTTCTATTTCTCCCGGAGAGAGGTGGAGGCTCTCGACCAGTTTCGGGATCGGCAGAGGGGCCTGTCCGGCCTCGTAGGCCTGGGCCAGCTCCAGGGCCAGGGCCACGGCCACTACCTCTTGGGGAAGACGATAGCCGTTTCCCAGCCACTGCCTTTCCTCATAGACTGCCGCGGCCTCGGCTCCGAACAGAGTAATAGCCCAGGAAATGAAGAGCCAGAGAAGAAAGAAGGGCAAGGCTGAGAGGGATCCGTAGAGCTTGGAATAGGCTACGGCCTTAGTGGTATAAAAGGCGTAAAGATAGGCCGCGGTCAGCCACAAAAAACCGGCCACCGCTCCCCCAAAAAGGGTGGCTGAAAGCCTAACCCTCCGGTTGGGGAGGTAAAAGTAAAGTCCGGAAAAGAAGAGGCAGACCGTGAGGACATAAAGGATTTTGAGGAGCCAGGTGACCAGGATCTTGCGAGTGAAATGGGTAAGATAGAAGGAAGCTGCCGGAGGCAAGATCATAAGTACAGGGCCTAGGGTAAGAATCATCCAGTAGGCGGTGATCTTCTGGGGTATGCTCCGGGAGCGACTCACCCGGAAGATGCGATTAAGCACCCCTTCGGTCTGCATGAGGAGTCCCACGATCATGGTGAGGAAGATCAGCATGCTGGCCTTGCCTAGAGGGGCCCTCTCGGCCTGATTGAGGAGTCTAAAGAGGGTATCCTGCACGGTGTCGATGGCTGCCGGGTTGAGAAAACGCGAGAGGAATTCCTGGGAACGCTCGATAAGTTCCTCGGCCTGAATAAAAAGGCGGGCTACGGCGAAGGCTAGGGCCAGGAGGGGGATGAGGGAAAAGAGTGTGGTGTAGGTCAGGGCCTGGGCTTCAGTGAAGTCCCGATCTTCGGAAAAGCGTTGCCAGACCGTTTTCCAGAACAAAGGGCGCCACATAGAGGTTTAATCTTAAGATTTCGCCCTTGGCTTGACAAGGCGGCGGGAAGTGGATATAGGTTTGCCGGGTTCGGGACGTAGCGCAGCCTGGCAGCGCACCCGCTTGGGGTGTGGGGGGTCGGCGGTTCAAATCCGCCCGTCCCGACCATTTTTATTAGAGACTCTCCAAAGAATAATGGCAAACCAGGCCCTGGCCTGGGGGGAGGTGTGGGATGCGAACCGCCCCGGTGTGCCAGATTGAACGACTGGACGTCGTTCCCGCCCAGGGGGGCAGGGGAGAGGGAATCTTTCCGGTCTCCACCCATCTTCTGGTGGAGATGTGGCAGGCGCCTTTTCAGGTTCTAGCCCGGGCCGAAGAGGTAGAGCGGGCCCTGCGGTATTCCGGAAATGGCCGTGGAGAGCAGACAGAGATCATCTCTTATCAGTTCCAGCCTTACGGGGTCTCGGCTAAGGCCACCTTTGAGGAGGCGCACATCTTTATCCATACCTGGCCGGAGAACGGCTACGCTGCGGTGGATATTTTTACTTCTCATCCGGAAGAGGCCTACACCCTCTTGGAGCGCATGAAGGAGGCCTTCCGGCCGGCTTATGTTCATGTAGTGGAAGTCAAACGGGGCCATCTCTTTACCGAGGGGGAGACTTGACTCGCTACTGGTGGCGCGAAAGCCTGGGCCGAGATTACGCCCGTAGCTTGCGGGTGGGTCTGATCTACGAAGAACGCACCCCTGCCGGACAACATCTTCAAATATTTCATCATTCATGGTGGGGGCGTTTGGTAGTCTTGGATGGGATTGTTCAATTCACCGAAAGAGATGAATTTATTTATCACGAGGTCTTGGTCTATACCCCGGTGGCGGTCCTTTCCGAACCCCCGCGCCGAGTGCTTATTGTAGGGGGCGGCGACGGAGGGGCTCTGCGCGAGCTCCAGAAATTCCCCGAACTTGAGGCTGTGGTCCAGGCGGAAATAGATTTGGCCGTTTTTCAGGCCTGTCAGAAGTACTTTCCGGAGCTTTCGGGAAACTATGACGATCCTCGAGTGGAGTTTCGGGTGGAAGACGGCCTGGCCGCGGTGACTCGCCTCCCAGAAGGCTCTTTTGACCTGGTGATTGTGGATTGTACCGATCCGGTGGGCCCGGCCCAGAGTCTTTATACACCGGAGTTTTATGCCGGGGTTCACCGGGTACTCCGGCCGGGCGGGGTCTTCATCCAGCAGGCCAGCCTCCCGGGCCTTTTCCCGGAGATCCTGCAAAAGGCCTACCATTTAGCAAGAAAAGTCTTTCCCTCCCTTCAGGTCCTGCGCACTATGGTCCCCTGTTACGGAGACGAGATCGCCTTCCTCCTAGGTTCCACCCGCTACGAAGAGGACTTTCTACCCCAAAGAAAAATTCGAGGCCGCCATTACAGCCCGGAGATGCACCGGGCCTCCCTAGTCCTCCCTGCTTGGTGGCAAGAGCTCCTCAAGACCCCCTCCTCTTTACTCCGGGAATAAAGCCGGATTTAAGGAAATTTCTTTTTGGACTTGCGAAGTTCGTAGAGGAGCTCGCGATAGCTTTCCGGGGTCCCGATGTCCCGCCAGTAAAAGCCGGTAGCTACTAAGGCATGAGGAAAAAGCCCCTTTCTTATGAGTTGAAGATAGGCTGGCACCAGATCCCTTTCTTCAGGAAGAGCGGCCACCCATTCCGGAGAGACTACCTGAATACCGGTATAGGCAAAGCCTTCCGGATGGTCCTCACCGAAGCCCACCACCTTTCCCTCGCGGATTCTTACCCGATTTAGCCCCGCCCGCCGATGACAAAACATGAGGCACCAACTCCCGTAACGAAAGAAGGCCTCGTAGACCACGCGAAAGGGAAAATTGGTAAGGATGTCTCCGTTTACCACCAAAGTGGGTTCGGTGAAAAAGGCGGCTGCATGGCGCAGAGCCCCACAGGTGCCCAGAAGTTCGGACTCTTCAAAGACTTCCAGGACAAGCTCCGGATACCTTGCACAAAATCTTTTGGCGAAGGAAAGGATCTCGTTTCGGAGATGCCAGGTGTTGAGTCCTACAAGATGAAAGCCTTCTTCCCTGAGGCGCAAGAGGAGAACTTCCAGAAGGGGCCGTCCTCGGAGAGGAAGGAGGGGTTTAGGCAAATGATCGGTCAGGGGGCGCAGGCGTTCCCCGCGGCCGGCACAGAGCACAAAGGCCCGCATCAGGCGCTCTGGGCGCGGGCCTCCTCCGCAGGGGTCTCCAGCTTCTCCACTCCCTCCTTCACCTCGGCTTCTCGCAGGGCCTCTTTAAAGGAGCGGATACCCTTACCCAGGCCCGCCCCGATCTCCGGGAGCCGTTTGGCCCCGAAAAGGAGGAAAGCGATAAAAAGGATAATCAATAGCTCTTGGGTACCCAGTCCAAACATGTGGGCCTCCTTCTTAAGACTTGGGCTCTAATAACCATACCACAAAGATGCTGGCCTCGTAAAGAAATATTAAGGGTAAGGCCAAAAAAAGCTGGTTAACCACATCCGGAGTGGGGGTGAGGATGGCGGCCAGGACAAAGGCTCCCACGGTGGCGTAAGGACGGGTGCGGGAGAGGGTGCGGGCCCTTACTATTCCCAGCTTGCCAGCCACAGCTAGGGCCACGGGGACCTCGAAGCAGAGGCCGAAGGCCGCCAACATCCTTAGGGCGAAGCTTACATAGTCCCGAAACACAGGCTTGAATTCCAGAAGCTGGCCCCCCAAGTGGGCCAAAAAGGGAAAGGCCCAGGGAAAGACCAAAAAGTAGGCAAAGGCCGCGCCGCCCAAAAAGGCCAAACAGGAAGCCAGAATCAGCGGCCGGGCAAAGCGCTTTTCGTGGGCGTAAAGCCCGGGAGCCACGAAGGCCCAAGCCTGGTAAAGGATGTAAGGACTGGCCCACAAGGCCCCGAAGACCAGAGCAATCTTAAGATAAGTAAAGAAGGCCTCTTGGTAAGCGATGAAAATGATCTTGCCCCCGGGAGGTAGGGCCCCCTTCAGGGGTCGAAGTAGAAAATGTAAGAGGGGATCGAGCTTCCAGTAAGAGAGCCCCGAAGCCAAGATCCAAACCAGAATACTCTTCAGGATGCGCTCCCGGAGCTCGATCAGATGGGCTGTGAAGGGGAGATTCTGCTCTTCTTCGGAAAGTTGTTGGCTCACGCGCTGTGGATTAAGGCCTCCATTTCTCGAGCTAAACTTTCCGGATCTAGCCCGGCCTGGGCGAAGAGCTCTTCTGGCTTCCCGGAGGAGGGATATTCCTTCCAACCTCGAATCCGCAGAAGGGCCTTTTGTCCGGCTAAAGCCAGCTCCCGGGCACAGAGGGCCCCAAGGCCGGTTTCAACCAGATGATCCTCTGCCACCAGGATAGGGCCGATCTCTGCGGCTCGAAGAAGGTCCTCACGGGGAAAGGGCCTGACCGAGGCCAGGTTGAGGACCCCCACGGAAAGGCCCTTTTGAGAAAGGATCTCCCGGGCCGCCAAGCAGCGGGAGACCATGACCCCGCAGGTCACGAAGGTCCCGTGTTCCCCTTGGCGGATCCAGTCCCCCCGTCCCGGCTCAAAACGGTAATCGAGCCCGAAGAAGGGGTCTCCTTTTTCGTCGAGGATTACCGGGACCTTGGAGCGCCCCATGCCCACGAAGACGTTTCCGGGGCGAGTGGCCGCGAAACGCACAATGCGGTCGGTTTGATTGGGATCAGCCGGGAGATAAATCTCCAGCTCCTGAAGACTTAAGAGAAGGCCCAAATAGTCCACACATTGATGGGTGGGGCCGTCCTCTCCCACATCTCCTCCTAGATGAGTACTCACGATCTTAAGGGCCGTGCGGTTGAGGATATTGAGCCGCATCTGATTGTAGACCTCGTCCACGGCAAAGACCCCGAAGGTGGAAAAGAAGACGAGAAAGCCTTCTCGAGAAAGAGCCCCGGAGACCACCGCCGTGTGGTGTTCTTGGATACCGGATTCGTGAAAGGCCCTGGGGGAGTGTTTGCGAAAGGCGGTCATCTTTACTGACCCTTCAAGGTCGCAGGTAAGTCCCAAGACCTTGGGAGGGGCCCCGGGGAGATTGTTCCGTTCCGCCAGAGAAAGAAGGGCCTTTCCGTAAGCGGAACGACAGTCGGTCCGGACCTCCGGCCCGTAGAGGACGGGCTCCCCGGGATCAATCTCCACCGGCTCGGGATCATGAGATTGATGGGGAAAGGAGACCGGGTGGGTCTTGCGCCGGGATAGCCATTCCTCGAGCTCTTGGGGATTGAAGCCCAGTTCCGCCAGGGCCTGGCGACAGAGGTCCGGGGGGAGGGGCATACCGTGCCAGCGGGCGTCGTTCTCCATGAAAGAGACCCCGTGGCCCATGACCGTGCGGGCCAGGATGGCTGTGGGGCGATCCGGCCGGGGGACTTCCCTGGTTAGAAAATTACGCAGGGCCCGGTAGAGGGCCTCGAAGTCATGGCCGTTGACCTCCAGCACATTCCATCCCGTGGCCCGGATTTCCTCGGCGAGGTCCTGGGGCATCACTTGATAAGTGTCGCCTCCGATTTGGAGGCCGTTTACGTCCACCAGAACGCATAGGTTATTGAGGCCGAACTTGACCGCCCAGCGCCGGGCCTCGATCACCTGCCCCTTTTGCTGCTCGCCGTCTCCCATGAGGCAGAAGACTCGCCAGTCCTTCCCCTTGAGTTTGGCAGCTCGGGCCATGCCGCAGGCCGCAGACAGTCCCTGCCCCAGATTCCCCGTGTTCCATTCCACTCCAGGGACGGCCTGTTCCACATGTCCGGCGAAGGCCGAGCCCGCGCGGCGAAATTCCAAGAGGAAAGAATCTTCCGGGAAGAAACCGTATTCAGCCAGGACACTGTAGACCCCAGGACTAATGTGGCCGTGACTCACCACCACCCGGTCGCGCTCCGGGTCCCGCGGCTTTTGAGGGTTCACCCGGGCCAGGGCGTAAACCACAAGAAGGGCCGGGAGGCTCGAAAGGGATCCTCCGGGATGTCCGGATCCGGCCAGGGTGGTGGCTAGGAGCACCCGCCGGGCACACCGCCGAAAGGCCTCTTCAAACCACTGGCGTGCTTTAGGAGAAAGCTCTGGATCTTCCGGATTTAATTTGTACATCAGGGCTCCTCCCTGAAAGATCAACTAGAAGCCTCAGAGAAAGTCCTTCTTTCCTTGGAACTATACTCCTTTACCCTAAACTCGAGACCTTCTGACTTCTTCAGAGGGTCTCCTATAACCTTTTGGTGAAAGTTTGCAAGGGGAAGAGGCCCCGAGGTTTAGGTGCCCTTTTTTTCCCGGCGCATGGCAATGAGACCGGTGCGCACGATCTCCTTGATGCCGATGGGTTTCAGGAGCTCAATCACCGCCTGGAGTTTGCTCTGGGGGCCGGTGACCTCAATGGTATAGGTGCGAGGGCTCACATCCACCACCTTGCACCGGAAAATATCGCACATACGCAGCACCTCAGCCCGGGTCTCCTTTTCAGCCCGCACTTTAATAAGGGCCATCTCCCGCTCCACGAATTCCCCCTCTTCGGTGACATCCACCACCTTGTAAACATCGATCAGCCGGCGTAGCTGTTTGATGATCTGTTCGATGATGAGATCGTCTCCGCTGGTCACCAGAGTAAGGTGAGAAAGGGTGGGATCTAGGGTCTCGGCCACGCAAAGGCTGTCGATGTTGAAGCCGCGGCCGCTGAAAAGACCGGCAATGCGGGCCAGGGCCCCAGGGGTATTTTCTACCAGCACTGAGAGGGTATGTTTCCTTTCGGACATTGTCGCCTCCTAAACCAAGATCATTTCCGTGGTAGCCCTACCAGCGGGCACCATGGGGAAGACCCCCTCTTCAGGGGCAATATGGATATCCACCAGCGTGAGCCGATCGCTCTCCAGGGCCTGCTTCAAGACCGGCTCCACCTCTTCCGGCCGGGTGGCCCTTAGACCCAAGGCACCGTAAGCCTCGGCCAGCTTGACAAAGTCCGGAATGACCTGAAATTTGACCGCCGAGTAGCGTCTTTGGTAAAAGAGTTCCTGCCACTGCCGCACCATGCCCAGATAGCCGTTATTGAGGATAATGACCTTGATCGGGAGCCCCTGCTCCATGGCCGTGGCCATCTCTTGGATGTTCATCTGGATGGAACCGTCTCCCGCAATATCCACTACCAACTTATCGGGGTTGCCCATCTGGGCTCCAATGGCTGCCGGAAAACCAAAACCCATGGTTCCCAACCCCCCGGAGGTGATGAGGGTCCGAGGGCGATCAAACTTATAGAACTGGGCCGTCCACATCTGATTTTGACCCACTTCTGTGGAGATAACGATCTGTCCGCTCTGGGCCCTATCTCGAGTAAGTTCATAGAGTTTTTCGATTACAAATTGCGGTTTAATGTAGTCGCCCTCCTGTTTGTAGGAGAGGGGGTAGCGCTTTTTCCAGATCTCGATCTGCTCCCACCAATCTTTAAACTGTTCGCGCCAGATCTTCTCCGGGCGAGCTACCTCCTTTATCACCGTGAGGAGCCTCTCCAGAGAGCGCTTGCAATCTCCCACGATGGGCACATCCACCCGCACGTTCTTTTGGATGGAGGTGGGATCGATGTCGATATGGATGATTTTGGCCATAGGGGCAAAAGCGTCCACCTTTCCGGTGACCCGGTCATCAAAACGCGCTCCTACGGCCAGGATGAGATCACTATTGGCCACAGCCATATTGGCGTAGTAAGTACCGTGCATGCCGAGCATTCCTAAGGATTGGGGGTGAGTCCCTGGAAAGCCTCCTAGGCCCATGAGGGTCATGGTAACTGGAAGATGGAGACGCTCGGCCAGCTCGCAGATCTCTTCGTGGGCCCCAGAGGAGATTACTCCCCCTCCCACCAGCACTACGGGGCGGGTGCAACTTTCCAGCATACGGTAAGCCTTTTCCACCTGTCGGGGATGGGGGTCGTAGACCGGCTGATAGCTTCGAAGCCGGACCTCTTCCGGCCAATAAAATTCGGCTTTCCCTTGCTGAACATCCTTGGGGAGATCTACTAGGACCGGTCCGGGGCGTCCGGTACGAGCGATGTGAAAGGCCGCCCGCAGGATCTTCGGCAAATCCTCCGTACGTTTCACCAAAAAGTTGTGCTTAGTGCAGGGACGAGTGATCCCCGTAATATCCACCTCCTGAAAGGCATCGTTTCCAATGAGCTTAGTAGGCACTTGACCGGTAAAGATGACCACCGGGATGGAGTCCATGTAAGCGGTGGCTATGCCGGTGACCGTGTTCGTGGCCCCGGGACCAGAGGTCACCAGGCACACACCCACCTTACCGGTGGAGCGGGCGTAACCATCAGCAGCATGAGCTGCTCCTTGCTCGTGGCGCACCAGAATGTGTTTGATCTCCGGGGTGCGATAGAGCTCGTCGTAGATGTCAATGACCGCTCCCCCTGGATAACCGAAAATCACCTCTACTCCTTCGCGCTTCAGGGCCTCCACGATTATCTGGGCCCCGGTCATCTCTTTCCCCACGGCTTAACCCCCTTCGCGTTTTATTAAGGCATAAATGCGATCCTTTAGAGCCAACTTTTCCTTTTGAATCTGCTTTTTGCGTATCTCCTCCTCGGAGGTGAGGTAGACCCTGCGCAGCAGATTTTCCAACTCTCGTTCCAGACTTTGGTGTCGTTCGAAAAGCTCCCGAATCTCCGGATTCTTCTCCGCATACTGCCTGATAAGTTCTTTGTCCATAGGCCTCTCCTTTTAGGGGGATTTAAAGAGGTTGTCAAGTTTGTGAAAAATATCCCAAAACTCTCTCCTGCCACGTCCCTAATGCTATCTAAGAGTGAGGAAGATAGTCAAGGGTCGGGGTTGCTTGTTTTAAAAATCCGTTCGCGATCGAGAGGGCCCTTATCTCTTGCAAGGCTCGGCCGGAGGGCTAAAACGATCGCCTCGATGCCGATTAATCTTGGAGGCCTTGGGAGAAAATCCTCTAAGTCATCCCCTTGTTTCTCCAAAGAATTTGACCTATTCTAGGGCCTGAGGGGAGAGGAGGGTAACCATGGCGGAAAGAAGGGAGCTTTCCCCTGAAGAGTTGCGGCTTAGTGTGCGTCCAGAGGAACTGGGGGTCCAATCTTCAGAGGATCTTCTGGCGGAAGAGGCAGCTCTCATCATGGCTCAGGAGCGGGCGGTCTCAGCCCTTGCCCTGGGTCTGCGTCTCGAGGATCCGGAT
Organism: Thermodesulfatator sp.; assembly: GCA_003978075.1. Taxonomy (GTDB): domain Bacteria; phylum Desulfobacterota; class Thermodesulfobacteria; order Thermodesulfobacteriales; family Thermodesulfobacteriaceae; genus Thermosulfurimonas_A. The sequence goes on from QOAM01000120.1 coordinate 11,977, forward strand.
GTGCATGTTTATGTGGCTGGTGAGGCGGAACAGGGGGTAGCCTACCTCACTCGGGTGCTTACCGAGGAAGAGGCCCAGCGCCGTCCGCGCCCCTCGGATTGGTGTTATGTCTACAATTTCGAAGATCCTGACCGTCCCCTCCCACTAGAGCTTCCCGCGGGCCGGGGGCGAGAATTCAAAAAAGACATGGAACACCTCGTACGCACCCTGCGCGAACGTCTACCCGAGGCCTTCGAAGACGAACGCTATGTGCAAAAAAAGGAAGCCCTTTTGAAAGAATTCAACAAACGCCGGGCCCAAATCTTTGAAGCCTTGGAGCAAAAGGTCAAGGCCGAAGGCTTTGTCCTCAACGTAGAGCCCATGGGGATGATGATTATCCCGGCCAAGCCTGACGGCTCTCCCATGACCCCTCAGGATGTCCAAAACCTACCCGAGGAGGAGAAGGAGCGCCTCAAGGCCAAAAGCCGGGAGCTCCAACAGGAGATGAACACCACGGTGCGCCAGATCCAGAAACTGGAAAAGGACTTGCACGAGGCCCTCAAAAATCTCGATCGAGAAGTAGCCTCCCAGGTAATCGAGGCCCACCTGCAGGAGCTCCGGCACAAATATGCGGCCTACACTCCGGTAGTGGAATATCTCGAAGCCGTGGCCCGGGATATTCTGGAGCACCTGGATGAATTCCGTAAGGGCCAGGAGAGCCCTCAGCAGACGCCCTTCCCCATGCCTGTGCCACCGCGGGAGCCTATCTTCTTGCGCTATGAGGTGAATCTTTTTGTAGATCACTCCGAGACCCAGGGGGCCCCGGTGGTCTTCGAGCCTAATCCTACCTATCCCCGGCTTTTCGGCTCCATCGAACGCAAGGCCCAGTTTGGGGCCCTGCTCACCGATTTCACCATGCTCCGAGCCGGGAGTCTCCATCGAGCCAACGACGGTTTCCTCATCGTGCGGGCCCTGGACCTCCTGCGCAACTTTTACTGCTGGGAGACCCTCAAACGTATCATCAAGAGCCGCAAGATCTTCCTCGAGGATCTAGGAGAGCAGTTAGGGCTTTTCACCACCAAGACCCTGCGGCCCAAGCCTATCCCTTTTCGGGCCAAGGTCATCCTCATTGGGGATCTCTTTCTCTATCATCTCCTTTACACCTACGACGAGGGATTTCGGGAGCTTTTTAAGATTAAGGCCCCCCTGGAGGAGTGGGTGGACCGTACCGAGGAGCGCACGCGAGAGTTTTTGCGCACCGTGGCTCTTATGGTCAAGCGCAAAGGGCTTCTGCCGGTCTCTGCCGATGGCCTGGCCTGGCTGGTGGAATTCTCCTGCGAGCTGGCTGGACGCCAAGACAAGCTGAGTCTCAAGCTCCCGGAGATCTTTGATACCCTCAGGGAGGCCAACTTCTGGGCCCGAGAGGAGGGTTCTCTCTACATTACGGCTAAACACCTAGAAAAGGCCAAGGAGGAGCGCCGGCGGAGGCTCTCTCTCTTGGAGGATCGCATCCAGGAACTCATCCAAAAAGACCTTCTCCGTATCCGCACTACCGGAGAAGAGGTGGGGAGCATTAACGGCCTTTCGGTTTACGATCTAGGGGATTATCGCTTTGGCCGCCCCACCCGTATCACGGTCAACATATCCCTGGGAAAAGAGGGAGTAATCAACATTGAAAGAGAGGCCGAGCTTTCTGGAAAGATCCACACCAAGGGGGTAATGATTCTTTCGGGCTTTCTCCGAGAACGCTTCGTACAGGACAAGCCCCTTACCCTTTCGGCCACGCTCTGCTTTGAGCAGAGCTACGGGATGGTGGAAGGGGACTCGGCCTCCAGCGCAGAGCTTTTCGCCCTCCTTTCCGCCCTTTCTGGGGTGCCCCTCAAGCAGGGGATCGCGGTTACCGGATCTATAAGTCAAAAGGGGGAGATCCAGCCCGTAGGCGGAGTGAACGAAAAGATCGAGGGCTTTTTCCGGGTTTGTGCCGCAAGGGGACTCACCGGAGAACAAGGGGTGATCATCCCTCAGGCCAATGTGGGAGACCTCATGTTGCGCCGGGAGGTAGTGGAGGCCGTAGAAAAGGGCCTCTTTCATATCTGGCCCATTCGTCGGGTAGAGGAAGGGATCGAAATCCTTACCGGTAGGCCTGCCGGGGAGCCCGGCCCCGATGGTCGTTACCCCGAGGGTACGGTATTTTACTTGGTAGACCAGCGTCTCCGGGAGCTGGCCGAAAGGGCCCGCCGGTTCGCCAAGGAAAAGGAGGGCTCCTAGGGCCTGATCGCCATGGAGAGCCTTGAAAAAGCCAAAGGTCTTTGGTGGTATATACTTTGGTTTACAATACACGCTAAGCCTTAAAGCCTTTAACCCATAGGCTTTTCCGGAAAGACCTTCTATCAGATGTGAGTATTCCTAACAACGCTGATAGAGAATACTTTCCAGGGTTTCGAAGAAAGAGGCAAAGGCCGGATCTTCTAGGACGCGGTCCAAGGTGCGAGCCACTTTGGTGCTGTAAGCTTCGCCAGCTAAAGGAGACAAGCCCTGGCGTCTCCGGAGATAGTTTAAGAAGGCCTGACGAAAGGCATCCTGGAAGAAGATCCCGTGGAGATAGGTCCCCAGGACCTCTCCCCGGGCCAGGCTCCTGATCTCCTGGCCCTGGAGATAGCTCCGCCCATAGCGAATCTCAAACCCGGAAAGAGATCCCTTCCAAAAGGGAAAGTCCACCTGATCCGTAAGAGGACCGTATCTCTTGGGCCTCTTAAAGAGGGTCTCATGAGGCAGAAGCCCCAGTCCTTCCAACTCTCCGCCAAATTCTAACCCTTCCGGATCGCGCACCACCTTTCCCAAGATCTGAAAGCCCCCACAGATCCCTAGGATCACCTTTTCTCCGGCCAATTTTTGCAGAATCTCCGTGAGTCCCCTCTGGCGGAGCCAGGCCAGACTCCGTTCCACGTTGCGTGATCCCGGAAGGATAATGGCCTGAGCTTCCTGCAGGGCCTGAGGATCCTGTGTAAAGATTAATTCCACTTCCTCCTCATGTCGAAGGGGGTCTACATCCAAAAAATTAGAAAGATAGGGATAAGCCAGCACGGCTATTTTGATAGGCCGTGTGGAGACGAAGCCTTGGGCCAAGGGCAAGGAGGCGCTGTCCTCCTCTAAGAAGTGGTCTTCTCGATAAGGCAGGAGCCCCAAGAAGGGTTTTCCAGAACGTTCGGTAAGGATCCGGGCCCCCTCTTTGAAGAGTTCGGCCCTTCCCCGAAACTTATTGGCCACCAGTCCCAGGCATAGGGGTCGGATCTCGGGAAGGAGCTCCAGGGTTCCTAAGAGCTGGGCGAAAATTCCTCCCCGGTCGATGTCCCCAATTAAGACGAAAGGGATGCGCCAGGTCCGGAGGAGCTCGTAATTGGCCAGATCTCCCTCCAGAAGATTGAGTTCCGCGAGTCCCCCGGCCCCCTCGATTATCACCAGCTCATTTTGAGAGAGGGCCTCCTCTAAGATCGCAAAGACCCGGGCCTGATAAGCCCGACGAAAGTCCCGAAAGCGATCTGCGAAAAGTGTCCCCTGGGGTCTTCCCAAGAAGATGATTTCCGCTTGCTGGGGGGCCAAAGGCTTTAAGAGGAGGGGATTCATGCGCACTGAAGGCCTTCTTCCGGCGGCCAAGGCCTGATAAGCCTGCGCCCAGGCCATCTCCCCCTCTTCGGTGGCCAAGGCGTTGAGACTCATATTCTGGGCCTTGAAGGGGAAGACCTTTAAACCCTTTCTCGCAAACCAGCGGCAGGCCAGAGCAGTCAAAAAAGTCTTTCCTACTGAAGACATACTCCCCATGAAGGCCACTGCTCGTTTCATCCTGCACTTCCTTAAACGAAACTCAGATGATTTCAATGAATCTCTTCTCGGTGAGAATAGCCTCCATCCGGAGATCGTGGGCCTCGGCAGGCACCTGCTCCACTATTTGACACTCAAAGGCCAAAGCCAGACGAAATCCGGGGCTTTGAGAAAGAAGGCGATCGTAAAAACCCCCGCCGTAGCCCAAGCGGCGCCCTTCCAGGTCAAAAGCCAGCCCCGGAACCAGGATGAGCTGGGCCTCCTTGGGGGAGATTTCCGGATTTTGAACCGGGGGCTCCAGGATACCGAAGGGGCCAGGGACCAGCTCCCCTAGGGTGTAAATTTGGTGAAAGATCAAACATTGCTGGCGAAGATGGGTCCGCGGAAGGGCCACCACCTTCCCCTGAAGGAGGGCCTGTCCCATGGCTTCCCAGGTCTCCACCTCGCTTCCGAAGGAGGCAAAGAAAAAGATCACTCGCGCCCTTTGGAAGATCTCCAGCTGGAGGAGCCTTTGGGTGATCTTTCGCGAGAGCTGACGACGCAGGGCCGCAGAAAGGGCTGCCCGCCGGGTGCGCATCTCCTTCCGCAAACGTCCTTTTTCCTCTCGCAACTTTTCCCCTCCTTCAA
>QOAM01000018.1 GCA_003978075.1 Thermodesulfatator sp.
AGAGGGGCAGCCAGGAGGCAAATTATGGTTATGAGGGTTCTCCATGTTCCTAGATTTTGACCCCTCTCCTGGCCGCCTGGAAGATACCTCTGTGGAGTTTTTTCCATCTCGAGTCGGAATTCTCCGCAGCTAACAGGTCTCTGAGGCAGGTCGGCTTGTTGAAAAAGGGGGGGAGATGTAGTAAAAGGGCCTCCCAAGTAAGCTGTAAGGAGGCCTTTTTATGAACCAAAAAAGGGTTTATCGCCTTGCGGTTATTCCCGGGGATGGGACCGGTCCGGAGGTTATTCGAGAAGGAGTAAAGGTGCTCCAGGTTGCGGCTGAACGCTTTGGCTTCAAATTGGATCTCACCTACTTGGACTGGGGGGGAGAGCGCTTCTTGCGCACCGGGGAAACCATCCCCCAGGGAGGCATCGAGGAACTCCAGAGGCACGACGCCATCTACCTCGGGGCTATCGGCCACCCCAAGGTGAAGCCCGGAATCCTGGAAAAGGGCATCCTTCTGCGCATCCGCTTCGAGCTCGACCAGTACATCAACCTCCGCCCGGTCAAGCTCTACCCCGGGGTCTGGACCCCTATCAAAGACAAGGGGCCGGAGGACATAGACTTCGTGGTCATCCGGGAAAACACCGAGGGACTTTATGCGGGAAGCGGGGGGTTTTTGCGCAAGGGGACCCCTTATGAGGTGGCCATCCAGGAGTCCATCAACACCCGCTTCGGAGTGGAGCGCTGCATCCGCTTCGCCTTTGAGTACTGCCGCAAGCGCAACAAGAAAAAGAAGCTCACCCTGGTGGGCAAGACCAACGTCCTCACCTATGCCTGGGACCTCTGGGAGAGGGTCTTTTACGAGGTGGCCCAGGAATATCCGGACATTGAAACCGATTACGCCCACGTGGACGCCACCTGCATGTGGTTCGTGAAGAACCCCGAGTGGTTTGACGTGATCGTCACGGACAACATGTTCGGGGACATCATCACCGACCTCGGGGCCATGATCCAGGGAGGGATGGGGATCGCCGCCGGGGGGAACATCAACCCCCAGGGGGTCTCCATGTTTGAGCCCATCGGGGGTTCGGCCCCCAAGTATGCCGGAAAGAACGTCATCAATCCGCTGGCGGCCATCTGTGCGGGGATGATGCTGCTTGAGCACCTGGGGGAGGAGGAGGCGGCCCGGGCCATCGAGAAGGCGGTCATCAAGGTCTGCCGCGACCACTTAAAAAGCCTTGCGGCTGGGAAGATGGGCTACACCACGAGCGAGGTGGGGGATCTCGTGGCCGACTACACCGCCAAGGGGGTGGAGCTCTGATGACCGAGCTTGAAGCGGCGCGGACGGGTAGTATCACCGAGGCCATGCGCCGGGCCGCGGAGGCCGAGGGGGTCTCCCCGGAATTCATCCGGGAGGGGGTGGCTCGGGGGACCATCGTCCTCCTCAAGGCCCGTCAGAGCGGGCGGGTGGTGGCCGTGGGGGAGGGGGTGCGCACCAAGGTCAACGCCTCCATCGGGACCTCAAGTCATCTCTGCGATCCGGAGCTGGAGAAGCGCAAGGCCCGGCTGGCCGAGGCCCACGGGGCAGACACCCTCATGGACCTTTCGGCCGCCGGGGATCTCGACCGCATCCGGCGCGAGATCATCGAAAGCGTCTCCCTTCCCGTGGGAAACGTCCCCCTTTACCAGGCCTTCTGCGAGACCCTGAGGGAGCACGGCGATCCCGCCCGGCTCGACCCGGAATATCTCTTTGAGCTCATCGAAAGGCAGTGCGCCGACGGCATCTCCTTCATGGCCATCCACTGCGGGATCAACCTCTTTACCCTGGAGCGCCTCAGGGCCCAGGGCTACCGTTACGGGGGCCTGGTCTCCAAGGGCGGGGCCCTCATGGCCCAGTGGATGGTCCGGAACGGCCGGGAAAATCCTCTTTACGAGGAGTTCGATCGGCTTCTGGAGATCCTCAAGCGCTACGACACGGTCCTTTCCCTGGGAAACGGGCTGCGGGCCGGGGCCATCCACGATTCCCTGGATCGGGCCCAGGTGGCCGAGCTTCTGATCAACTGCGAGCTGGCAGATAGGGCCCGCGAGGCCGGCTGTCAGGTGATGGTGGAAGGGCCGGGACACGTGCCGCTTGACGAGATCGAGACCTCGGTGCGGCTGGCCAAGAAGATGAGCGGCGGGGCCCCGCATTACATGCTGGGCCCGCTTCCCTGCGATGTGGGGGCCAGCCAGGACCACATCACCGCCGCGGTGGGGGCAGCCCTTTCGGCGGCCTACGGGGCGGACCTCATCTGCTATGTCACTCCGGCCGAGCACCTGGGTCTCCCCAACGAGGAGGACGTGGTGACGGGGCTGCGGGCGGCGCGGCTTGCGGCCCATATCGGGGACACGGTGAAACTCCGGGGCCGGGCCGACGAGAGGGACCGGGCGGTGAGCAAGGCCCGGCGCGACCTCCAGTGGTCCGAACACCTGCGGCACCTCCTCTTTCCCGAGGAGGCCCGAAGGTTCGTGGAAGAGAGAAAGTCCGTCCGGGGCAAGCGCTGCTCCATGTGCGGGGATCTCTGCGCCCTGGATCAGGCCGAGGTGGTCTTCCACGATTTCCTTTCCCCGGGAAAGAAGTAGCCTTAAAATCCTCTCCATGGACCTTCGTTTTCTCCTTCGGGATTGGCCCGGGCCGGTGGAAGAGACCCTGGAAGAAGTCGCCCGCAGGGAAAGGATCTTCCTTACCGGCGGGGCGGTGAGGGATCTCCTTCTGGGAAGGCCGGTGAAGGATCTGGACCTCACCGTGCTTTCCCGCGCTCCGGAGGACCTGGCCCGGGAGCTTGCCCAGGCCTTGGGCTGGGCCCTCGTACCCCTTCATGAGGACTTCGGGGTCTATCGGGTCACCCGGGAAGGCTACACCCTGGATGTTACTGGCCTCAGGCCCGGGGCCCGGACCCTGGAGGAGGACCTGCGCCTGCGGGACTTCACCCTGAACGCTCTGGCGGTCGCTCTTTCCGAGGCCCTGGAGAGGCCCCCGGAGGCCTGGCCCCTTATTGATCCCTGCGGAGGGCTTTCCGACCTCTGGGCCCGGCGCCTCCGGGCCCCGGACCGCCGGAATCTTCTCGAGGATCCCCTGCGTCTCCTCCGGGCCTATCGCTTTTTCGCCCAGGACTACGGGGAGATCGAGCCCGAGACCCGGGGCTGGATCTGCGAGACGGCCCCGGAGCTTCTGCGGGTGGCTGCGGAAAGGATCGCCGCAGAGCTCCTTCTCGTCCTGGAGACCCCGCGGGCGGCTAAGGCTTTTTCTTTGATGGACTCCGACGGGGTCTTTCCGGTGCTCTTTCCGGAGCTAGAAGAAGGGCGCGGGGTGCCCCAGCCAGACTATCACCACCTGGATGTCTTGGGGCACGGTTTGGAAACTTTGCACCAGCTTGAGGAGATCCTCCGGGAGCCCTCACGCTACCTTCCGCCGGAAATCCCTGTGGAGGAGGCCCTTTCCGAAAAGGAGGCCCTTTGGGCCCTGAAACTCTCCGCCCTCTTTCACGACGCAGGAAAGAGTCGCACCTTTGCCCCGGCCGGGACCCGCGCTCCCCGGATCACCTTTTACGAGCACGAAAGGGTCTCGGTGGAGATGTTTGAGGCCTGGGCCGAACGTCTGCGGCTCCCCAAGTCCCTGATAAAGCGCGCGGCAAGACTTATCCGGCACCACATGCGCCCCTTCTTCCTCCTGGAGCTGGCCGAGGAGGAAAGACTCACCCCTCGGGCCAAGCGGAGACTCCTGAGGGATGTTCCGGACTATCCCCTTCTTTTTCTTCTGGCCCTGGCCGACGCCCTTTCCGCCCGGGGCCCGGCCTCGGAGCCGGACACCGCCCGGCGTCTTTCCGCCCTCTTCGAGGACCTTCACCGCTTCGCCCAAGAGGTCCTGGCCCCGGCGGAAAGAGAGCGCCTCCTCACCGGACACGACCTCATCGCCCTGGGTTTGAAGCCCGGGCCGATCTTTCGGAAGATCTTGGAGGCTGTGGAGGAGGCCCGGGTGGAGGGGCTGGTGAAGGATCGGGAGCAGGCCCTGGCCTTTGTCCAGGCATGCCTGCAGGAAAAGGCCTTTTTCTTTGGAGATCGCTCTGAACCTCTAAAAGAGTCTGAGGGCTTTTCCCGAGAGGTGAAAGAGCAAAAGAGATGAAGCTTTATCCCGGGCCAGAAGGTCAGCCGCGGCTTCTCTTTGCCGACCCCCAGGGGCGTCTTTACGACCATCCGGAGCTTTTGGCCTTGGGACTTTCCGGCCACGATCTGGTACTGCCGGAGCCGGAGGACTTTCGTCCTTTACCCCAAGGCTCGGCCCTTTATGTCCTTCCAGAGCGCCATCCCCTAGGCCTCGACCCCTCCAGCGGGACCCCGGTGGTCCTCACCGAGAATCCCTTTCGTCCGGGGGAGCCGGCTTGGGCGGTGGCGGCTTTTCTGGCCCCGGCTCATACCCAGCTCTACCTCTCTCCCTACGAGCCCGCACGGGAAGATCTTACCCCCCTTCCCCTCTATTCCTACGCCTGCGTGGGCTGGTGGCGGGGGCGCTTCTGGGCCACAGCCTTTCGCTCCGACTGGGACCCCCGACAGGAGGCTCGAAGATTCGATCCTCAGCGTATAGAGAGGGCGGCGGAGCGGATGCTCAGGGCCTTTCCCGGAAATCGCCTGGTGCGGCACCTGGTGGAAAACTGCGTACGGCGCTACCGGTGCCCGGCGGCCCGCAATTTTGTCCTGAGGCGGTTTGAGGCCCCGGTGCCGGTCTCCCGGAGCTGTAACGCCCGCTGTCTGGGTTGCCTTTCGGAACAGCCTGCAGAAGGCCCTCCCGCGGCCCAGGAGAGGATTAGTTTCGTACCGCAGCCGGAAGAAATCGCCGAGGCCATGATCCCCCACCTCCGCCGCCCAGGACCGGTGATGATCTCTTTCGGACAGGGTTGTGAAGGGGAGCCTCTCTTGGAGTCCCGGATTATAGAAAAGGCCATCCTCCTTATTCGCCGGGCCACCTCCCGGGGGACCATCAATCTCAATACTAACGGGAGTCTTCCCGAGGCCCTGGAACGTCTGGTGCGTGCGGGTCTGGATAGCGTCCGGATCAGTTTGCCCAGCGCCCGACCCGAGTATCACCGGCGCTATTTTCGGCCCCGGGGTTGGAGCCTCTCGGAGGTGGCCGAAGGCATCCGGATCCTCAAGGCCGCGCGTTGCTTCGTCTCCCTCAATTATTTCGTGTTTCCGGGCTTTACGGATCAGCCGGAAGAGCTTGAGGCTCTCAGCGAGCTCCTTTCTCTGGGAGTGGACTTCCTCCAGCTGCGCAACCTGGCCATCGATCCCCTGTGGTTTCTTGCGGAAATGGAGATTCCTCCAGGCGAGGCCTTAGGAATCCGTACCTGGCTCTCGGAGCTGCGGCGCCGTTTTCCCGGTCTGCGCTTCGGTTACTTCAATCCCTATCTGCGCTAGAAAGAGGCCTCAGGATATAGAAAACCGGTCTCTTTTGAGGTAAAGTGGGAGCATTCGCAAAGGAAAGATCCATGGCCCGGGAAGAAAAACGTTACGGAGAAAAGGCCATCGAGGAGGCCCAACTTGAGGCCTGGCCCAATCCCTATCCTGATCGGGATTACCTCATCGAAATCACCTTCCCGGAGTTCACCTGTCTCTGTCCCCGCTCCGGCTATCCGGACTTCGCCACCCTCAAAATCTCTTATATCCCGGATCAAAAGATCGTGGAATTGCGTTCCCTCAAACTCTGGCTTAACAAGTTTCGTTCCCGTTACATTTCCCACGAGGCCGCCACCAACGAGATCTTCGACGCCCTCTGGCAGCTCCTAAAACCCCGAAAACTCAAAGTGGTAGGGGATTTTCATCCCCGGGGAAATGTCCACACGGTGGTCACCGTGGAGAGGTCAAACTCTTGAGGTTTACCTGGCCTTGCCCTTCGGGCTTTTAGATCCTTTGAAGATTCCCAAAAAATCTAAAGGAAGGCCCTCTTCCCCTCCAAATGTCCCTAGAAGAGGGGTAAGCGAGAAGCTTTCTTTGAGCTCTTAGCATGGTCCTGGTTCCCCCTTTTCCGTAAGCTCTCTCGACCGGGAGCTCATCCGGAAGGATGGAAGGCTCCTTGAGGTCTTCCAGAGCAGGCTTTAAGACCCGGCATCGCTCTTGTAGGAGGCCTTCGCCATAAGGCGACTATCATCCCTTGGACCTGATAGTCCTTGTGGCCTGTTTGTAAGTAGAGTGAGACCTTCGAAAAAGGTCCTTTCCCCTGGGGGTTTCGTTCCCGAAATCCTTTTTTATCCCATTTAAGCTTTCTCAGGGGGTCTCGAAGAGGAGTATCCTTCAAGATCCAGGCTTATCCGCCGAAAACCCCACTTACGTAAAAGGGTGACAATCCTCCATCTTTGGGAAAAGACCCGGGGGAGGGCCTCAGGAGGGACCTCCAGCCGGGCTTCACCCCGCACATAACGCACCCGGAGGGTCTCCTCTCCCAGGAGGTCTCGCAGGGCTTCCTCGGCTCGATATACCAAGTAGAGGCCCTCCCGGGTTACGGGTTCTCCAGGGGGAAAGCGGGTGGCCAAGCAAGGCGAAGGTAGCTTTTCCGCCTGAGGGAGTCCCATTTTACGGGCCAGGGCTTGCACGGCCTTTTTATTCAAGCCTGCTTCCGCTAGGGGGCTACGCACCCCTAGCTCGGAAAGGGCTTTGAGCCCCGGCCGGGAGGCAGAAAGGTCGTCCTGGTGAGTGCCTTCCCAGAGGACCTCGGCCCCGAGCCTTCGAGCCTCCTCTAAAAATAGACGCAAAAGATGGCGCTTGCAGTGGTAACACCGGTCTGGAGGATTTTCCCGAAAGGCCGGAAGGGCCAGGAGATCTACCGGAATCTCCTCTAGGCGAATCCCCAGTTGCCGGGCCGTCTCCCGGGCCCAGATCCTCTCCCGAGGAGGAAAAACCTCTCCCACGGCGTGTAGGGCTATCACCCTCTCCGGTCCCAAGACCCGCGCGGCGCAGGCCAGAAGGACCGCGCTGTCCATCCCTCCAGAGAAGGCCACCGCGACCCTTCGAGGTGTAAGAAGGGCCTGCCGTAAGGCCTCGGGGATCATGAAGAGCGGTGCCGGAAGGGAAAGAGCTCCGTCCCAGGGAGAGGGGCCACCGGCTCCGTAAGGAGCATCTCCCCTCTCTGGATCCAGCCTTTGAGGATTTCCGCGATCTCCCGGGCCCGGACATAGCTAGAGACCGGGACCGTGGGGACCTCCTTGTCCAGGACCTTGATCTTGCCGCTCTTGAGCTCCGCATAGCTCACGATCCCGTAGTGGCGCTTGATGCCGTGGGAGTAATCGTAGGCGTAGTCCACCACCTGGGTGAAAAGCTCGTCGTCGCCTAGGCCGGCAAACCGGGCCACTTCTTCGTTGAGGATCGGGATAGGGATTCCCAAGCCCACGGCCATGGAGCAACCGTAGCCTAAATGGCTAGTGCCTACTAACCAGCGAGGGTCCATCTCCTTGAGGTTCCCCAGGACCATGAGGGTGGCTCCTGGGGTGAGGGGAGCCCCTTTTTCCGTGCGCTTTATCTCCATGCGGTGCTGGGTCCCGGCCCAGATGACATACCCCTTGGCTCCTCCCAAGAAGATACGGGTCCCTATGCCGATGGTCCGGAGATAGGGGTCTTTGAGGAGGGGGGAGAGCTGCCCCGCGGTGGCGTAATTGGCGTTTCCGGCGTGAGGCCTTAAGACACCCATGTAAGTGTAAAGGGTCCTATCCGAAAGGTTGATGGCACAGTTATAGTTTTGGTAGGCGTTGCGAGGGTTACAAAGTACCGCGTAAGGGAGATCGTGAAGGGTGATCTCCGTCTCGTATTCCCGGCGTGGATAACAGTGGGTACCGTAGGCCACGGCCCTTAGATGGACCTTTTTCCCCGCCACCAGATCGTGGATGACATGCCCTCCCCCGTAGCGAAACTCTCCGGGAAAGACCTTGTTGAGGGGGTCGTCTTCCGCAGGTTCGGCGGCTCCAATGTAGATATCCACCGCCGCTAGACCGGCATAAGCCGGGACCCCGTTGAGCCACACCCGGTAGGCCTTAATGGTGGGCACAGAATGGCCAAAGTTGATGAAGGCCCCGGAAGAACACATGGGAGAAAAGGTGCCGGTGGTGACCACATCCACCTCCCGGGCGGCCTCTTCCGGCCCCACCTCGCGCACAATCTTGACCATCTCCTCCGCAGTGACCACCACCGCTTCCCCGCGTCGGATCTTCTCGTTGATCTCCTCGATGGTCTTTTTCACCCGAAATTCTCCCATCTTTTCCTCCAGACCGCTAAGCCTTTCGGAGGTCCTCCCTACTCCACCACGGAGATCACTTGATGCCCAGCCACCTCCAGGGCCGAGGCCAGGGCCTCCATAGGCATCTTTTCCAAACGAATGTGATAGATCTTTTCCCCGGTAGGTTCTACCTCCATGCCAATGGAAATGACGCGTCCTCCTTGGGCCTTAATAATTTCCAGCACCCCTTCCAGCCCCTCGGGATCGCGGGGGATCACATCAATGCGGGTGCTGGCGCGCAGGAGGCCCATAAATTCGATAAAGGCCTCGAGAAGGTCTGTCACGGTGAGGATGCCCACTAGGCGATCCCCCTCCACCACCGGTAGCCCTCCGATCTTGTGCCGATAGATAAGGCGGGCGGCCTCCTCGATGGTGGCCTCCGGGGATACGGTGATCGGCCTCAAGATCATGACCTCTTTTACCCGCCGCGAGAGCTCCTCCGGGCGTACATACTGCCGAATAGTGCTTTCAGTGAGAAAGCCCACCAGGCGATCTCCTTCCACTACGGGGAGGTGCCGGATGGAATGTTCGCGCATAAGCCGCACAGCCTCCCTCAGGCTATCCTCCGGGGAGATCCTTATCACCTTCTTGATCATCCAGTGCTTGACCTTCAAACTCCACTCCTGAGCCTCTTTTTCTCCTCACTCTATTCCGCTCTGGGACTTCTGGCAAGAAAAAGCCAGGACTTTCAGGACCGGGAGACTCAAAAAATTTTCAAAAAGGAGGCCAGGGCCGAAAAAAAGAGAAAGAGGTGCACCAGACGGTAGTAAGACCGATCCCCTAGACGGAGGTAGAGGGCCTGTCCCAGGCCCATGCCGGTAAGGACCACCGGGAGGTAACAGAGGTAAGCCTTGAAGGTCTCGCGGGTGAGGAGTCCGTAGAGGCCGTGGGCTAGGATCATGAAGAGCACCATGGTGAGGAAAGCCCCTTGGAGGGCGCTTTTGAGTTCGTCTTTACCCACCCGCAGGAGGCTCACATAGACCACCACCGGGGGCCCGGGAGCCATGAGAAGGCCTCCCAGAAACCCGGCCATAAGGCCGAAGAGCGGGCCCCAGCGGGGGGATATTCGCCAGGAGGCCGCGCGGGAAGAAAAGACCTCCCAAGCGCAGTAGAGGGAGATGACCACAAAGAGAAGGATCCTTAAAGGCTTTTCCGGCAGGGTCCCCAGGGCTCGGGCCCCTAGAAAGATTCCGGGAATGGCCCCCAAGACCAGCCCTGCCACCCTTCGCAGTTGAAAGCTCTTCCGCAGGAGCCAGAGCATGACCGCGTTCATGGTGGCTCCGAAAAGGGCTATGAGCGGCACGATCTCCCGGAAAGGGTGTAAGAGGGAAAGGAGGGGGACTGCTAAGAGGGCGAAGGCGAAGCCCGCTAGACCATGCACGAAGGCCGCCACGAAGAGAATAAGCCCTTCCAGCATGAAGTTCGTTTCAGAAGAGGATCTCGATGAGGAGACGATTCAGCAGATCAGGGACATCGCGAAAGGGAAGTTTGATCTGTTTTCCGGTACGGAGGTCCCGGACCAGGGCCTCCCTTTCCGCGATTTCCCTTTCTCCCAGAATGAGGGCCCGGGCGGCCTGCAAACGATCAGCCTGCCGCAAAAGGGCCTTGAGGCTCCTTCCACTGTAGTCGGCTTCCACCCGGAGCCCCCGGGCCCGCAAGCCCTGAGAAAGCTCGAGAGCCATAAACCGAGCCTCCTCCCCCAAGGGGGCGAGGAACAGGTCTGGCCCTGGGGAGGAGACTTTCAGGGGGCCTGCACAGAGCAGCCACCGCTCCATCCCGATGGCCAGGCCCACCGCCGGGGTGTCTGGCCCTCCCAAGGCAGCCACCAACCCGTCGTAGCGCCCCCCGGCGGCTACCGTGTCCTGAGCCCCGAGCTCCGGGGCCTTGATCTCGAAGATGGTGCGGGTGTAGTAGTCCAGCCCGCGCACCAGATGCGGGTTTTCGGAATAGGTGATCCCCAGCACGGAAAGCCCCCGGAGAAAACCTTGATAGTGCCGGGTGCAGGGGCCACAGAGGTAATCCGAAAGGGTCGGGGCCTCCTGGTAGATTTCGCGACAGCTACGGCGCTTGCAATCCAAGGCCCGCAGGGGATTGCGTTCCATCCTCTGGCGACAGTCCTCACAGAGGACCTCCTGGTGTCTCCGCAGAAAGGCCCGCAGCTCCTCCCGATAAGGGGCTCGACAATCCGGACACCCGAGAGAATTTACCTCCAGCCGGAGATTCCGGGCCCCGCCGGCCTTAAGGATCTCCAGGGTCATCCCCACCAACTCGGCGTCCATCTCCGGAGCGCTCTCCCCGAAAACTTCCGCATCCACCTGATAGAATTGCCGCAGACGGCCTTTCTGGGGGCGTTCGTGACGGAACATGGGGCCCAGGGTAAAGAGCTTGAGGGGCTTGGGGCGGGCCTGAAAACCGTGCTCAATGAAGGCCCGCACCATCCCCGCCGTGGCCTCCGGACGCAGGGTAAGGCTCTGCCCCCCCCGGTCCACAAAGGTATACATCTCCTTTTCCACGATGTCCGTGGCCTCCCCGAGGCCCCGGGCAAAGAGTTCCGTGCGTTCCAGAATAGGTAGCCGTATCTCCGAAAATCCGTAAGAGGTGAGGATCCTCCGGGCCCTCTCCTCCAGCTCTCGCCAGAGCGGGGTTTCCTCCGGAAGGATGTCCTTGAACCCCCGCACCGCCTGAATGATCTTCATCTCTCACCTTCCCTCTTTGCAGGTCCGGAGGATCCCCCAAATTTCCCAAAAAACTAGATCTCCACTCCCCAGCGACGGACGAAGTTCAGCCCTCCCAAGGGGACGAAGGTGCGGGTGTAGCCTGCAGCCATGAGCCAACGTTGGGCCTCATAAGCGCGCATGCTGGAGTTACAGATGAAGATCACATCCTTGTCGCGAGGGATCCGGTCCATCTCCCGACGAATCTTATCGTACTCCACATGGATCCAGCGCCCGGGATATTTCTTGACCAAGGGTTCGGCCTCCCGGGGATGCCGGGTATCAATGAACACGGTGTTGGGGTCTCCTTCACGCAGACGCCGCAGGACCTCGTCCCACTCTATAGGCACCAGGCCTCCGGTGAGGAGGTTCTCCGCGACATGGGCCAAGCTATGGAGAGGATCCAGGGCCGTGGTGTAAGGCGGAGCGTAAGGCAACTCCAGACTGATAAGATCTTCCACCGTAGGACGGCGGGGCAAAATAGAGGACACCGCGTAGAGGCGGGCCAAGGTGCCGTCGGTGTGAGGACCTACGGCCTGAAAACCCAGCACCCGACGGGTCCTTCGGTCAAAGACCAGCTCTACGAAGATGAAGCCCGCTCCAGGGAAGTAGTGCTCCCTTTCCGTCTGATTGAGGAGGGCGTATTCGGCCTCAAAGCCCTCTTCCCGGGCCACGGTAAGGGAGATCCCGGTGGCCCCTACCGCCAGATCAAAGCATTTCATGATGAAGGCCCCCACCGTGCCGGGGAAAGAGGTGGGGCGTCCGGCCAGGTTGTCTCCGATGATCCGTCCGTGCCGATTGGCCAGGGAGCCGAAGGGCATGACTACCCGCCGGCCCAGGACCAGGTGGGGGATCTCCACGCAGTCGCCTCCGGCATAGATCGCGGGATCCGAGGTCTGTAAGCGGTTATTGACCACGATACCCTGGTTCACTAAGAGTCCGGCCTTCTGGGCCAGCTCCACATTGGGGCGCACCCCGGTGGCTATGATCACCAGATCCGCGGGATAGGTCTCCTTCTCTTCTACCACCTCCTTTACCCGACCGTCCTGGCCGCGGATCTCCTTCACCCGGGCGTTCAGGACCAAGCGCACGCCCTTTTCCTCTAAATGGTGGGCCACGATGCGGGCCAATGGAGTGTCCAGGATCCGCGGAAGGGGCTGGTCAAAATACTCCAGTACGGTGGTCTTTACCCCCCAGAGATCCGTGAAGGCCTCGGCCATCTCCAGACCGATGGGACCAGCCCCCAGGATAACCGCGCGTTCCACCTGTCCCTGGGCCAGCCGATTCTTGATCTCCATGGCCTGATGCAGATTAGAGACGGTAAAGACCCCGTCCAGATCCCGGCCAGGGATAGGAGGGACCTGAGGAATTCCTCCCACCGCCAGCACCAGGTTGTCATAGGGGATCTCCTCTTCTTTTTCCGAATCCAGGTGCTTTACCCGCACCACCTTGCGCTCGCGGTCGATTTCCGTGGCCAGCGTCCGGGTGAGAACATGATCAATGCCCTTGGCGTTTTCGAAAAAGGGCACATCGCGGACCATGCGAAAGGCCGTCTCCCGAAGGTGATTTTCGTCAGGAACATCCCCGGAGATAAAATAGGGGATACCGCAGGCCCCATAAGAGATAAGATCGTCCTTATCGATCAGGGTGACTTCGGCCTCGGGCATGAGACGCTTGGCTCGACAGGCCGCCCGGGGCCCGCAGGCCACCGCTCCAATGACCACAATCCGTTTGCCCATGATGCACCTCCCGCCTTGGTTTTTCCCTTTCATATCACCGGAAGGGGAATCCTGCAAACCGGGAAATTTCTAGAGAGACCCTTGACAGGTCTCCTCTTTCCGCGATTTAAGGGTAAACTTTTTTTCAAAATGTCGGTGAGGAGACCCATGGAAGAGTTCAAGGTTTATCTTCAGCGACTGGTAGAGGGGCGGGAACTTTCAGAGGAAGAGGCAGCGGAGCTTATGGGGCTTCTACTGGAAGGGCGGGCCACTCCGGCCCAGATGGGGGCCCTGCTTACCGCCTGGCGTATGCGGGGGGAGCACTGGCGGGAGATTGCCGGGGCGGCTCGAGCCCTGCGGGAACGCATGGTGCGGGTGGAACACGGGCTGCCTGGTCCGGTGGTGGACACCTGCGGCACCGGAGGAGACGCCAAGGGGACCTTCAACATCTCCACCGCGGCGGCCTTGGTGGTGGCGGCGGCTGGGGTACCGGTGGCCAAGCACGGCAACCGCTCGGTGACCAGCCGTGCCGGAAGTGCCGATGTAGTAGAGGCCCTGGGTATCCCGCTGCAAGTCCCTCCAGAGATCTCCAGCCAAGCCCTCCGGGAGGTGGGCTTCTGTTTTCTCTTTGCCCCAGCCCATCATCCCGCCTTAAAGGAGGTAATGGAGACCCGGCGAGAGCTGGGCTTCCGCACCATCTTCAATCTCCTGGGTCCTCTCTGCAATCCGGCCTTGGCTGACACGCAGGTGCTGGGAGTCTTTGACTTCCGGCTCACGGAGAAGATGGCCTTTGCCCTGGACGCCCTGGGCGCTCGCCGGGCCTTGGTGGTCTTCGGGGAAGGGGGCTATGACGAGTTTACGGTCACCGGCTCCACCAAGGTCTCCGAGCTACGGGAGGGACGCATCACCACCTATTACGTGGATCCTGAGGATGTGGGGCTGGAGTTCTGTGAGGCCCCGGAGGAACTTCTTGGCGGAGAGGCTGCGGAAAACGCCCAGATCATTGAGGACATCCTGGCCGGGAAAGAGACGGGCCCCAAAAGGGACATGGTGCTCCT
The DNA here is from genome assembly GCA_003978075.1 of Thermodesulfatator sp. Classification (GTDB taxonomy): domain Bacteria; phylum Desulfobacterota; class Thermodesulfobacteria; order Thermodesulfobacteriales; family Thermodesulfobacteriaceae; genus Thermosulfurimonas_A. Next base: position 13,769 of record QOAM01000018.1, read on the forward strand.
TAACGCCGGGGCGGCCCTTTACGCGGCGGAAAAAACCCTGGATCTCAAGGGCGGTGTGGCTCTGGCCCGGAAGATCCTGGACTCTGGTGCGGCCCTACGCAAGTTAGAGGAGATCCGGCGGTTTTTCCGCACCGTCTGTCAATGAGAGTAGCCGCACGCCCCTCTTTGCGTTCCACCCTCTTTCTGGCGCTTTCCTTTGCGTTAGCCGCCCTGGGCGGGGCTCTTCTCCTCTGGCTGCCCTGGATGCATCACGGAGAACTCTCCTTTCTCGATGCCCTCTTTACCGCCACCTCCGCGGTTTGCGTGACCGGTCTTACCGTGGTCAACACCGCTACAGCTTTTACCCTGGCCGGGAAGGTGGTCATCCTGGTCCTTATCCAGCTCGGGGGACTGGGAATCATGACCTTCTCCACCCTCTTTTTCGTGCTCATGGGACGCTCGGTCCCGGTGAGCGAGAGCCTGAGTCTCAAGGAAAGCTTTGCTCCTTACCCCGGGGTAGACCTCAAACCCCTTCTTCTCACCATGGTGGCCTATACCTTTCTTACCGAGCTCCTTATAGCCTTTCTCCTCTGGCCGGCTTTAGGAGAAGACCTCTCGCGGGAGGGCCTCTTTCACGCCCTCTTCCACGCCGTCTCGGCCTTCTGTAACGCCGGTTTTTCCGACCTCCCTCGGGGCCTCACCTCTTATCGGCAAGCCTTTTACCTTCCCGGGCTCATCGCCCTGGCTATCCTCGCGGGCAATACAGGGTTTCCCATCGTCTTCGAGGTTTTACAACGCTTGCGCTTCCGGGGGAGGAAAAGGTGGTCTCTTCACACCCGTCTAACCCTCACGGTCCACGGGGGGTTGATCCTTCTGGGAGGGCTCCTTTTCCTCTTTTTCGAGAAAAATCGGGCCTTTTCAGGGCTTTCCTGGTCTCAAAAGCTGGTTAACGCCTTTTTCCTGAGCATAAGTGCCCGCACCGCGGGCTTCAGCCTCATAGATCTTTCCCATTTTGGGGAAGTGTCCCTTTATGTCTTGATCTTCCTTATGTTTATCGGGGCCTGTCCGGGCTCCACCGGAGGGGGGATTAAGACCACCACCTTTGGAGTGCTCGCCGCGGCGGTGATCAGCCGCCTGCGGGGTTACAGTCAGCCTACCATCTTCCGGCGGACCATTCCCCAAGACATGATCTTCAGGGCCTTGACCCTGGCCGCCCTTTATACCTTCACCATCTATATGGCCCACTTTCTTTTAATCTTTGAGGCCCCCTCCCGCACCTTCGCCCTCTCGGGGACCGAATTCCTGGCCCGGCTTTTCGAAGTGGTCTCTGCCCTGGGCACGGTGGGGCTTTCCACCGGCATCACCCCCCACCTTTCCCCCTGGGCCAAAGGGGTGCTTATCGGGACCATGTATGTGGGCCGGGTGGGGGTCCTCTCCCTGGCCATTCTCTTGACCGGACTTTCTTCCCGGCCCAAAGAGTTCTATTATCCCAAGGAGGAGGTGCTGTTGGGCTAATGGCCAAGAAACAGTTTGGCATCATCGGATTGGGACGCTTCGGGAGTTACCTGGCCCGCACCCTGGCGGAACAGGGCCAGGAGGTGGTGGCTGTGGACCGTTCGGAAAAGGCCGTGGAAGAGATCAGCCCCTATGTGTCCCAGGCGGTGGTGGCGGACGCTACACGAAAAGAGACTTTGGAACATCTAGGCTTTGACCGTATGCACACCGTGGTGGTGGCTATCGGCTCCCTGGCCCAGAGCGTCCTGGTGACCCTTCTGCTCAAGGAATTGGGGGCCCGGAATATCATTGCCAAGGCCCTGAACGAAGAAGGGGCCAAAATCCTTTCCCTCATCGGGGCCCATCGGGTAATCATTCCGGAAAGGGATTCCGCTATTCGCCTGGCCCGTTCCTTAGTCATGCCTAACTTCTTGGACTTTCTTCCCCTTCTTCCCGACTTTTATATCACCGAGGTCAAGCCCCCTCCTGAATTTGTAGGTAAAAGCCTGAAGGAGCTGGACCTGCGTCGCCGATATCGGGTTTATGTAATCGGGGTGAAAAGGGCCTTTGCGGATCAGATCCAGCTCCTCCCTTCGGCAGAATATGTAATCGAACGCGACGATATCCTTTACTTGGTGGGGCACCAAAAAGACCTTTCCGCCTTCACCCCTGAAAGTTAAAGGACCGGGGGAAGGCGCCTGTCTGGTCTTGTGTATCTGGCATACAAGGCATTTTCTGCGGTGGGCCCGAGAGGGCCGGAAAAGCCCTGAGGGGCACTTGTCAAGTTTTGTATGTCTGGACCTAGAAGTCATCTTTTTCGTACCTCTCCCTCCATTTCTAGTTTTGAGAGAAACATAATCCTGGTGATGGGCCAGAGCCAGGAGTGAAGCT
>QOAM01000016.1 GCA_003978075.1 Thermodesulfatator sp.
GGATCTTCGAGATACTTGATGGCCTCGATGACCTCTTCGGCAAAGTAGGTGGCCATTCCGGCATCTAGGGCCGGCCCTAGATAAGGGGTCCAAAGGTGCTCCTCCGGTACCGGAGGCAGGAGCTTGCGCGCCTCCTCCAGCACCTCCCCACAGTCTCCCAGCCTCTTTACCGGATACCCCAACATGGCGTAAATGATGGGCAGATAATAGGCCGTATTCGGGAAGGCCACCTCGGCCTCCTTCCCGAACTTCTTGACGGCCTCTTCATATTTCTCCTGGGCCCGCTCGACAATCTTGTGAGCCCCGCGGATGGCTTTAGTAGCGATAATCCTCGACATACTTCAACCCCTCCTTTAATTTTATTGCATAAGGCCGCTTATTATTGTCTTTGTCAACTCTATAGCCTTGGGATGGCGCATGATAAAGAGGTCTCCCCCGGCCAAGGCCAGGGCTACGGAGGTGATAGCCTCCATGAGTACCCCGCGGACCTCCTGATCCCCCAGGGTCTCGTCGCTGGGGAGCCCGGCCTCCTTGGTCTTCCAGACCTCGCGTCCTACATTGCAGATGAAGGGGACCTGTAGCTTGTCGTCCTGGGCGTAAAGGGCGGCAAGTCTGATCCGCTCCATCACCGAATAAGTGTACTCCAGCCCGTAACCCAAGGCCCCGATAGAGGGATCCATGAGGATCTTGTCTAGCGCCACCCCTACATTTTCTAAAAGGATGTTCAATTGCTTGGCCAGGTTCACATCAATGGGGCTTGAGGCCACCACCGGGACCCCGTAGCCCATGGCCGTGGCCCCCAGGGTGCGGTGGTTGGCCTCTACCACCGGTCCAATCACCGTTCCGCGATCACCCACCAGTTCCACCACCTCTCTCAATACCTCTACATCCTTCTCCGCATGTCCCGCCCCCCAAATGATCAGGGGCACGTCCACCGCCTGAGCCACCTTCTCCACCACCTCCCGGGCGTGCTTGGCGTCCAGGTCAAGATAATTAGGGTCCGTCCCCATCAAATACACACATATGGCCTCCGCCCCGTAAACCTCCACGCATTTCTTGGCCCAAGCCCCGGGATCCCCCAGCACATCCGCAAAGTATTTGGTAAGACTCTCCGGCCAGCCCTCAGGCTTTACATCCAGCACCTCCATGGCTATCCGCGGCACCTGCCGCATCTCCCCCTCAAAGAGGTGAAAGGGAAGCACGTTGGTGCCCCCTACCCTGAAAGCCTTTTCGCCCTTTCCGATCTCCACCTCCCGGATGTAAGCCGTTCCCGGATCTTTATAAAGCTCCTCAGGCAGCCCCGCCGCCCGCTCCGAAAGATCCCGATACTCTCCGAAAAAGCCGAGAATCTCCACCCCTTCCGGCGGAGCCACCGGAGGGACCTCCTCCACCGGGGGCTTTTCCTCCACCGGCGGCTTCTCTTCCACCGGAGGTTTTTCTTCCACCGGAGGCCTCTCCTCTACCACGGCCTTTTCTTTCTCCGGTGGCTTTTCTTCCTTGACCTCCACTTTCTCTTCTACCGGCGGCTTCTCCTCGGGCTTCACCTCCTCCTTTTCGGGAGGTCTTTCCTCCGGCTTAATCTCTTCGGGAGGAGCTACTTCTTCGGGCTTGACTTCCGGGGGCGGAACCTCCGGGGCCTCTGCCGGTACCACCTCTCCGCCCAAAAGGGCCCGCTCAAGCCGCATCAAACTGTCGTAAAGGAGGTTCACCCCCTCGCGCAAGCTCTCCAGGCTGGAACGCACCGTGGAGAAGACCTCTTTGACCGCCTCCACCGGTATCTCTAGCTTCGGTGGCCCTTCCTCCGGGACCTCCTCTTTCGGGGGAGCTATCACTTCCACCCTCTCTACGGGCTTTTCTACCTCTACCACCACCGGTGGCCGCACCTCGGCCTCCAAGGGCCGCGGATGAAGGCCGGCCCGCTTGACGATCTCCGGCACGGCCTCTTCCCACTCGATGGCCATTATGTGGACTCCGGCCACCCCGGGTATCTCCCGCACCTGCTGGATGATCTCCACCGCGAGCCGGATCCCCTCCTCCCGCTTGTCCTTGGCCTCCTTCATGCGTTTGAGAATCTCGTCCGGAACATCCAGACCCGGGACAAAATATTTCATGTACCGGGCCATACCAAAGGACTTGGGCGGGGTGATCCCGGCCAGGATATAGGCCTTTTCCGTCAAGCCCATCTCCCGGGCCATCTCCATAAACCTGCGGAAGCGCTCCACATTGTAAACAATCTGGGTCTGGATGAACTCCGCCCCGGCAGCGATCTTTTTGGCCAGGCGCTTGACCCGAAACTCAAAGGGATCGGCAAAGGGATTGGCCGCCGCCCCCAGAAAGAATCCCGGCCGGGCCCCGGTGAGCTCCTCCCCGCAGAGAAACTTCCCCTCGTCACGCATACGCCGGACCATGTCCAGGAGCTGGATAGAGTCCAGATCGAAGACCCCTTTAGCCTCCGGGTGGTTGCCAAACTTCTGGTGATCCCCGGTGATACAGAGGAGATTTTTCACTCCCAGGGCCGCCGCCCCTAGGAGATCGGCCTGCATGCCAATGCGGTTACGGTCCCGGCAGGTCATCTGGATGACCGGCTCCACCCCCTCGGCCATCACCAACACCGCCGAGGCAATGGAAGACATGCGCACGATAGCCGTCTGGCAATCCGTAATATTGGCTGCATCCACATACCCCTTGACCAGCCGCGCCTTGCGCCGCACCACCTCGCCGTCAGCGCTCTTGGGCGGCCCAATCTCTGCCGTTACCGCAAAATGCCCCTCCCTCAGGACCCGATGCAGATGGCTTCTCGGCTCCACCCTTAAACCTCCTTCTCAGCTTTTTATCCTAACTGAAGATCTTCTCGTTTTCTTTGACGAGGTCCTCCGTGACCCGCGGGTCTCCAGTCCTTGGCCGGAAAGAATTTCATTAACCGCTCGAGTTCCCCTCGCTCCGAAAGTCTTTCGTAGATCTGGTGCCACACACAGGGCACCTCCGGCCGAATCTCACAGCGCCCTCCCTGCGAACCCCCGCAAGGACCATTAAGGAGATTCTTGGCACACCGGGCAATGGGACAAAGCCCTGCGGTAATATCGAGGATGCAATCTCCGCACCCTCGACACTTTTCCTGCCATTCCCCTAGAGCCGGATTGGCCCCGTAAAAAGTGGTATCTACCCCGGGGTAAACCCGAATCTCCGGAAAGAGATCCGCAATAAGATTCACCCCCACCCCACAGGCCAGAGAAACCACCGCCTCATAGTCCTGCGCCATCTCCCGCAGCGGGGCCAAATACTCCGGATCACACTGACGGATTAAAGTGGCCTCTCCTGTAGTTAGAGGCCGACCGGACCGTTTCCGGGCCAGCCTTAAGGCCGCGGCTACCGGCTCCACCTCGCGATCCCCCCCTGCCGAACAGATGGCCACACACCCCCGACATCCCAGAACCAAAACCCGCTCATAAGGCTCAATGGCCCTCAAAATTTTAGGGATGGGCTTACGTTCTGCTATTATCATTTTAACGTTCTCCTCATGACTTAGACTTCATTTTTAGAGCAGTTTCAAAAGTCTTCTTGACCTCGGCCATGAAAGGACCGGTGTCCAGCCGGGGAAGAAAGGCAAAGCGCACCCTCTCCCCTTCCAACCCGATCTCCTCCAAGATCTTGCGTGCCCCTAGGACCTTCTTTTCCGCCCGACTGCTCCCCGAAAGATTGTGACAGCTCTCCTTCTCACAGCCAGCCACCAGAACAGCCTCCGCCCCCTCCTCAAAGGTCTTCAAGATGTCCACCACCTCGATGTGTCCCGAACAAGGATAGCGTTTGACGATCACCGTACCGGGAATAAGACGGAAATCTTCCTCCCCGGCCTGATTAGTGTAATGACAGCAAAGGATACCTATAGTTACACTCATAGGCCTTCCACCCCCACCCTAAAGATCTCAAATTCCGCCGCAGGCTTCATTTCGATAGCCCGGGCCGGACACTCCCTTACACAGATCCCGCAGGCGTGACACTTGGCAGGATCAATCACCGCATACCCCTCTTCCCGAATACTCGGGGCCCCAAAAGGACAAACCCTCACACAGGTAAGACAGGCGATACATTTCCCGGGTTGAACCCGCGCCAACCTCCCGGCCTCGAAAAGATCCTCCTCGGTAGCCAGTCCGGTCTTCAAGGCATATTCCCGCAGAGCCTTAATCACCTCCGCAGGCTTGACTTCCATGGGACATACCGGAACACAACTTTGACACTGCGAACAGAGCCAAAGCATCGACCCCTCGAAGAGCTTTTCCTTCAACCCCAGGATGGTGGCATGTACAATGACCCGGGGATCAAAGTCCTCTCGGGTCTTCTTTACCGGACAAATCCCTGAACAGGCCCCGCACCGAAAACACTGACTATAGGTCTCCGGAAGACCTTCCACCTCGGGAAGCCACTCTCTTTCTACTAATAGCTCCATCACTTCTTCCCCTTTTCTAGAGATTTCAAGATACCCGAAATTTCCTCCTCCGCGGCCCCGGTGGCCTCCGCCAAGGCCTCCAGGCTCTGGGGCCCCTTAGCCAGCAACTCCTTCACCTCGGCCTCAAAGATGCGTTTACGAATCTGGGGCACCAGCTTCTTTTCCACCAGGGCCTCGATGTTTTCCGGACTGTAATCTCCGAGCTTCTTGATCTCCTTGGCTAGGTTCCCATACTGGGCCCGAAACTGCATATTCTCACAGAGCTTCCGGGCCGCCCCCAGCCGAAAACGCAATACCTCCGGCGAAAGCCCTTCCGGCTCTCCTAGAGGCCCCAAGGCCCTTACCCTTTCCATAAAATCCGTTAGCAACTTTACAAAACGCGGCCCCTCCGCCGCCGAGGCCCAGTCTATATAAAATCTTTCCCGCCGGATCCCCACCGTATCGAGGATCCGCCTCACCGTCTCCGCCATGATCAGCGCTTCGAAATTACCAGACTGGTAATGACACTCCCCGAGGTGTCACCCTCCTACAAAGACCCCGTCTGAGCCCACATAGAAGGCCTCTACCACAAAGCGGGGGTCCATCCTACCCGTACACATGATACGGATGACCCGGTTGTTCGGAGGATAGCTGAAGCGGGCCACCCCTGCCGAGTCCGCCGCGGCATAACAACACCAATTACACAAAAAACTCAAGATCCTGGGCTCAAACCCCATAACTCCCTCCTTCAAGCGGCTTCTTGAGCCTCTTCCGTCACAGACTTCTCTTCAGCCTCCGGAAGCCCGAAGGCCCGAATCTGCTCCAAGATGGCCTCGTCGGTGAATCCTCCCAAGGTAATGGCAAAGACCGGACAGTGCGCCCCACAGACCCCGCACCCCTTACAGGCCGCCGAGATCACCCGGGCCTTTCGGCGCTTGTCCACTTTAATCAACTCGATAGCCTTATATGGACAAAGGGCCACACAAATTCCGCAGCCGATGCATTTGCTCTCCTCCACCCGGGAGACGATAGGTTGCACCTCCACATAGCCCTTGGCCAGCGGAATGGCCGCCTTGGCCGCCGCCGCCCGGGCCTGGGCCAGGGTCTCCGCCAAGGGCTTCGGCCCGTGCGCCAGACCGCACACATAGACTCCGTCCACCGCCACCTCTACCGGACGCAGTTTCACGTGGGCCTCCAGCACAAAACCCTCCGGCGTCAGAGGGGTCTTCAGGATCTGGGCCACAGGATTTTCCGCCTCCGCCTCCACCCCCACGGAAAGGACCACCAGATCCGCCGGGATCTCCATCTCCTCCTTGAGAAGGGCGTCATAAATTTTTACGCGCACTCCCCTACCCTTCTTCACCACCTCTGGTCTTCTCTCCGGCTGGTAGCGCAGAAAGACTACCCCACGTGCCCGGGCCTCTCGATAGAGTTCTTCGTAAAAACCATAGGTCCGCATGTCTCGGTAGAGGATATAGACTTCCCCTTCCGGGCGCAATTCCTTGAATTTGAGGGCGTTCTTTACCGCCTGCTGACAACAGAGCCTGCTGCAATAGGGAAGCTCTTCACCCCGCGATCCCGCACATTGAATCATCACCACCCGTTTGACCCGGGACAAGCCCTTCTTGCCTTGAGAGAGCTTTTCCTCGAACTCGAGCTGGGTCACCACCTTGGGACTCTCCCCGTAAAGATATCCTTGGGGCCGGTGCTCCCGGGCCCCGGTAGCCAGCACCACCACCCCGTGATTGACCACCTTGGATTCTTCGGCCAGCCGCAGGGTGGAAGTAAAGTTCCCCACATAGCCCGAGATGTTTTCCACTGTGGCCCCGGTGTATACCTGGATCTTGGGATGCTTCTCCACCCGTTTTATCAAGTCTTTTAGTATCTTTTGAGGGTTTTCGCCCTCGGCCAAGAAACGCACCCGGCGAAGGTTCCCTCCCAATTCTTTTTCTTTTTCTACTAAATGGACCTCAAAGCCCTGATCCGCAATGGAAAGGGCTGCGGTCATCCCCGCTGCTCCACCGCCTACCACCAGGGCCGCAGGGGTCACCTTTACCTTCTGCAGTTCCAGGGGTTTGAGCCTGCGGGCCTTGGCTACCGCCATACGTACCTGGTCCATGGCCTTGCGTGTAGCCGCCTCCGGATCGTCGGCGTGGACCCAGGCACACTGGTCCCGGATGTTGGCCATCTCCACCAGAGCCAGATTAAGCCCGGCCTCGCGCAGAGTCTCCTGAAAGAGGGGCTCATGGGTCCGCGGACTACAGGCCGCAATCACTAAGCGATTGAGTCGGTGCTCATGAATGACTTCCCGAAGGCGCTCCAGGGAATCCTGGGCGCAGGAATAAACCAGAGTATCCGCATAGACCACCCCTGGAAGGGTGGCTGCGTAATCTTTTACCCGCTGGACATCTATTACCCCGGCGATATTCACCCCGCAGTGACAGACGAAGACCCCTACCCGGGGCTCCAAAGAGAGCAATTCCTCATCCTCCGGAGGGAAACTCTTTTCCACCGCATCCTGCTTTCTCACTTCCGCAAGGAGTTCCGAGACCCGGGCCGCCGCCCCGCTGGCCTGCATCACACTTTCGGGAATATCCTTCGGCCCCTGAAAGGCTCCAGCCACGTAAAGCCCCGGCTTGAGAGTCAGGGGATCTGCCGCCGAGGTCTTCGCAAAACCAAAGGGATTGAGCTCGATACCGAACCTCCGAGCTAGCTCTTCTGCTCCTGCCGGCGCCGAAAGTCCCACCGAGAGGACCACTAAGTCGAAAAGCTCCCGGTGGACCTTCCCGTCTTCAGTCACATAACTCAACCCCAGGCGACCATCCGTGGCCTCCACCTTGGGTATCCGGGCCCGCACCACCCGCAGACCGTACTTCTCCACCGCCCGTTCAAAGGCCGCATCAAACCCCTTGCCCATGGTGCGGATGTCCATAAAGAAAAGGGTGATCTCTGCCTCCGGAGCGTGCTCCTTGAGCATGGAGGCCTCTTTTATGGCATACATGCAGCAAACCGAGGAACAGTAGGGTCTTCCGCAAGAGACATCCCGGGAACCCACACACTGGAGAAAGGCGATCTTCCGAGGATGAGAGAGGTCCGAGGGTCGCAGAATTTCCCCCTCCGTGGGCCCGGAGACGCACATCAAGCGTTCGATCTCCAAGCTGGTCATCACGTCTGGGTAAATCCCATAGCCATACTTTTCCAGAGCCTCCTCCGGGACCTCCCCGAAGCCCGGACAAAGGACCACCGCCCCCACTTCCAGATCCCGCACCTCAGGCCTCTGACTAAAATCGATAGCCTTGGGCCCGCAGACATTGGTGCAAATCATGCAGGTCTCGTGATTAAGGTGCAGGCACCGCTCCTCATCGATGTAATAGGCCGTAGGGACAGCCTGGGCGAAATCGATGCGCGCCGCTCGGGTAAAATCTAGCCTTTCATTGTACTCATCCACCGCCTCCCGGGGACAGTACTGCATGCACTGTCCGCAGGCTGTGCATTTTTCCGGATCGATATAGCGAGGTTTAATCCTCACCCGGGCCTTAAAATTTCCGGGCTTTCCCGAAAGCTCCTCTACCTCCGCCAGGGTCAGGATCTCGATGTTGGGAGACCGACCGGCCTCCACCATCTTCGGGGCCAGAATTCAGATGCTACAGTCGTTGGTGGGGAAGGTCTTGTCGAGCTTGGCCATCACCCCCCCGATGGAGGCCTTCTTCTCCACCAGGTAAACGTAATAGCCCAGCTCCGCCAGGTCCAAAGCGGTTTGGATCCCGGCGATCCCTCCCCCCACTACCAGAACTTTTCCCGACTTTTTGGCCATCTTACCCTCCCCTATTCTATTTCCGCCATGGGCATTTCCGGGCTCCGGGGGTTGGGATAAAGTCCCTTAGTACGCGGTTCCACAATGAGGTCCAGGGCTTCAAGCACAATGGCCCCCAAAAGCCCGTAATCCTTCTTCTCCTCCACCACAGCCTCAAACCAGCCTTTACGCCCCAGAACTTCCACTTCTACGGCTCCAACCACCCGCTTTTCCGCCCTCCGGCCATCGGCGTACATCACCGTCTGCCGCCGTACTTCCGGAAAACGGTGCCGCCGCACCACCTCCTCCGGAAGGACCAGCATGGTGGCCCCGGTATCTACCTTTACTTCTACTTCCTCAGGCTCCGTGCCTTCAATGGGGTTCCGCACTCTTATCGTGGTGTAAGTGATGCCCATCTCTACCTTTTCTCCGCCTCCTCTGGCGAGACCCGCAAGGAAACCGGTCCGAAGCAGCCCAGCCCGTGGAAGGGGCTGGTGACCTTGGGGCTTTCCAAGGCCCGCCGCATGGCCATGTCGTAGAGCACCCGCGGCTTGGGTTTGTCGATCCCTAGGGCCTTACGCTTGGCCTTGATGTGGTCGATCATGATGGCCGCAAACTCGCTGGCCTTACGGGCCACACGCCACCCTGCCCCGAAAATCTTTTCCATTTCGTGAAAGAGAAAATCCGTGGCCACCTGGCTCTTGAGGGTGGGAAAGTCCGGCCCGAAGACCACCGTGGCCCCACTGGCCACAAAGTACTCGCCAATGGAGATGGCCTTCTCGCTCATCCACTGCGGGGCTGAACCCACCACCGGAAGGTCGCTGATGTCCTCCCCCAGCCCTCCAGTGTTTACCATCTCCGTGGCCGCCATAAGGATGCGGCTATTGTCCACACAGGAACCCATGTGGAGCACCGGCGGACAACCCACGGCCTCTAGCACCTCTCGCAGGGTGTCTCCCGCCAGCTCCGCCGCCTCCGGCCTCAAGAGCCCGGCCCTGCCCATTCCCGTGGCCGCACATCCTGTAGCCAACACCAGCACATTGTTGGCGATGAGTTCCTTGGCCAGCTCTATCTGGACCTCTTCTTCCACCCGGAAGTTATCGCAGCCCACGATGGCCGCCACCCCCAGGATCTTCCCGTTAATGATGTTTTCGTTTAGGGGCTTATAAGAGGCCCGGAAGCGGCCCCCGAGCATGTAAAGGATGGTCTCGTGACTGAAACCGGCTATGACCTCCACGGAATGATCCGGGATGTTCACCTTGGACTTGTCTCTCTTAGGAAAGCGCGCGATGGCCTCGCGCAGGATCTGTTTAGCACAGTCCAGGGCCTGGCGCGCCTCAAAGGGTATATGCTTGGCCCCCTCCAGACGGGCCCGCGGACTAGTGGTGATCACTACCGTATGGAAGTGCCGGGCGATCTCCGTAATGTTCTGCATGATACACTGCACATCCACCACCACCGCCTCCACCGCCCCGGTGGCAATAGCCGCCTCCTGCTGGAGGAAGCTCCCAGCAATAGGGATACCCTTGCGCATGAGGATCTCGTTTCCGGTACAGCAGATACCTGCCAGATTTATCCCCTTGGCCCCTACCTTCTTGGCCTCTTTTTCGATCTCCGGGTCCCGCGCCGCTATGGCTAAGGCCTCGGCTAGCACCGGCTCGTGCCCGTGCACTGCCACGTTCACCATGTCTTCGCGGATCACACTCAACCCGATGTTCACCCGGGCCTTGATAGGCCCGGGGTTTCCAAAGAGCAGATCCTGAAGTTCGGTGGCCACCATGGAACCGCCCCAGCCGTCTCCTAGGGCCGTGCGAGCACAGGCCATAAGAAGGTCCCGATGTTCCTGATCCACTCCCACCGTGGTCCGATGGATGAGCTCCACGATCTCCCGATCCACCCCTCGGGGCCAGACCCCAAGCTCCTTCCATAGACGCTGCCTCTTTTCCGGAGCCCGTCTCAGGAGAGGAATCTCCCCTTCCTGCTGGCCGAAAATCTTTAAGGCCTTCTCCGCCATCTCCTTCAGCAGTTCCGGCTCCTCCTGATTAGGATCCACCCCCAAGGCCTGAGCCACCACCCGGAGCTTGCGCTTGTCCTTCACTTCAAAAGGGGTTTCCCCATGCACGGTCTCGTAAAAATCGATGGCTACCTGTCGCCCGTGATCCGAATGGGCCGAGGCCCCTCCGGCCACCATACGGGCGAAGTTCCGGGCCGCCACCGTGGCCGCACTGGCCCCGCAGACCCCACGCAGCTCTTCCACTCCCTCCACCACCTGACAGGGCCCCATATTGCACATCCGACAGCAGGTGCCTCCCTTACCGAAAAGACAGGGGGTAGTCCCCCGACGCTCTACCCGGGCCGGCGTGGTGAGGACCTCCTCCCCCAATCTCTCGTAGATGATGCGGGCCGTCTCGTTTTGGACCTTGGGCGCGGCCTTTTTCTTCTTAAAACGGGCTCTGGTGTCCATCCATCCCTCCTCTTAAATTTTTTAATAATTCTAAATTTAAACTCTTTCTAAAAATTGGTCTATCCCACCTCACTGGGAAGGCCCGCCCAGAGCTTGGCTGCCTCCACCGTATTTTTCATAAGCATGGTGATGGTCATAGGCCCTACGCCCCCAGGCACCGGGGTGATCGCCGAGGCCTTTTCCTTGACCGCCTCAAAGTCCACATCTCCACAAAGGATGGCCTTACCCTCAGGCGTGGTCCCGATGCGGTTGACCCCCACATCGATGACCACCACCCCTTCCTTGACCATATCCGCGGTGATCACCTTAGGGCGTCCTGCAGCCACGATGAGGATATCCGCCCGACGGGTGTGCGCCGCAAGATCTCGGGTGCCTGTATGACAGACAGTAACCGTGGCGTTGCCCACAGGCTTGCGTTTCTGGAGCAAAAGGTTGGCAATGGGTTTCCCCACAATGTTGCTCCGGCCCACCACCACTACTTCCGCTCCGTCAACCTCCACCCCTGCTCGGTGAAGCATCACCAGAATCCCGTGGGGCGTACAGGGCAAAAAACAAGGCTCTCCGATGACCATCTTGCCCACATTGACCGGATGAAAGCCGTCCACATCCTTGCGGGGATCAATGGCGTGAATAACCTTGCGCTCATTGATGTGCTTGGGAAGGGGAAGCTGCACTAGGATACCATGGATCTTCTCATCCTTGTTATATTTTTCGATCATCTGTAAAAGTTCGTCTTCGCTCACCTCTTCCGGCAGGTTTTCCTGGACCGAGTAAAAACCTAGGTCCTTGGCTGTGCGCTGTTTGGCCGTCACATAAGAAACTGAGGCCGGATTCTCCCCCACCAGAATGGTCACCAACCCCGGCACCACCCCGTGTTTTTCCTGAAGCTCCTGGACCTCCTGGCGAAGCTCCTGCCGGATTTCTTGGGAGATCTCCTTTCCACTAATGATTTTGGCCGCCATGCTGAACCTCCCCTCTGTATTTGGCTTCCTTATTGCAAAGGGCAGACCATACTCTCAAACTATAACAAAATCTCAGCCTTTCAAAAGGTTAGCAACCGACCTGAGACCGCCCTTCTCCACCCAAGTGGGGCGGAATGCCCCACCTGGGTGGGGAAATTCCCTGGCAAGTCTAGAAAAGGCCTTTGACCTTACCGGTTTCCACATCCACCTCGATCCTGCGGTAGGCGGGATCCGAACCGGTCCCAGGCATAAGGCTGATGTCCCCGGCTACCGGTACGATGAAGCCCGAGCCACGGTAGATGAGCACATCCCGCACCCGGAGCTGCCAGCCCTTGGGCACCCCTTTTACCGTGGGATCATCGGAGAGGGAAAGATGGGTCTTCACCATACAAATGGGCATCTGGCGCAATTCCGGATCAGATTCCAGATACTTGATCTTTTCTTCGGCAGCCGGGAGATAGATGACCCCGTCGGCCCCGTAAACCTCGCGAGCAATCTTCTCAATCCGGGCCTTGATAGGCTCGTCGAGCTCGTAAAGGAAACGAAATTCGGACTTCTCCTCACAGGCCTCTATCACCGCGTCGGCCAGCTCGAGGGCCCCTTCTCCGCCCTTGAGCCAGTGCTCGGAGACGGCTATCCGCACCCCGTTTTCCTCGCAGATCCTGCGCACCAGATCGATTTCCCTCTGGGTGTCGGTGTGAAAGGCGTTCAGACAGACCACCGGGGTGGTTCCGCTCTTTTTTACAATGTTCACGCAGTGCATAAGGTTCTCGCAGCCCTTCTCCACCCATTCCAGGTTTTCTTCGTAGTACTCCTTGGGGATAGGCTTTCCCGGAGGCGGGATGGGTGCCCCTCCGTGACACTTGAGGGCCCGGATAGTGGCTACCACCACTACACAGTCCGGAGTAAGGCCGGAGAGTCGGCACTTGATGTTCCAGAATTTTTCAAAACCGATGTCCGCAGCAAAGCCGGACTCGGTTACCAGATAGTCCACCAGCTTCAGTCCCACGTAGTCGGCAATGATGGAGGACTGACCGATGGCGATGTTGGCAAAGGGACCGGCGTGGACCAGCACCGGCTGCCCTTCCAGGGTCTGGATCATGTTGGGGTTAATGGCCTCCACCAGCCAGGCCGTCATGGCCCCGGCTACTTCCAGATCCTCGGTAGTGATGGGGTTTCCAAACTTGTCGAAGGCCACCACGATGCGTCCGATCCGCTCCCGCAGGTCCTTGAGATCCTTGGCTACGGCGAGGATGGCCATAACCTCCGAGGCCACGGCGATCCAGAACTTGCTCTCCATGGGATAGCCGTCCCGCTTGCCCCCTAACCCGATGACGATGTGCCGCAGGGCCTGAGCACAAAAATCAATCACCCAGCCCATCTCCACCCGCTTGGGATCGATATTGAGGCGTTTAAGTCCCCGCTTGGCCAGAAATTCGTCGTCATAATTGGCTTCATGCTGCATGCGGGCGGTAAGGGCCACCATGGCCAAGTTGTGGGCGTTCATTACCGCATTGATGTCTCCGGTGAGCCCCAGAGAGAACTTGTCCAGAGGAATGATCTGGGCCAAGCCCCCTCCGGCAGCACTCCCTTTGATGTTGAAGGTCGGCCCCCCGGAGGGCTGACGCAGGGCCCCCATCACCTTCTTACCCCGTTTGCCCATGCCCTGAATCAGACCGATGGCCGTGGTGGACTTCCCCTCTCCGAGAGGCGTAGGGGTAATAGCCGTTACGTCAATATATTTCCCGTTGGGCCGGTCCTTGAGCCTCTCCAAGACCTTGCGATAATCGATCTTGGCCACGTAATGTCCATAGGGTAAAAGCTCTTCTTTGGTAAGCCCCAGCTCCTCCCCCAATTGATAGACCGTTTTCATATGCTTTTCACATTCGGCCGCGATCTCCCAGTCTTTCATTTTCGTAGGATCTAACTTCATGGCCCCCTCCTTTCGTCTAGACTTTTAGGGCTATCTAATTTATATTCCGGGATTTGACAAGGATAAATTTGTGATTGGAGCTCTAAAGGAAAGAGCAGCTTTCCAAAAGATCCTAGTAAACAATCCATGAAGAAGGGAAAAGCCTATAAAATAGCCTTTTTTATAGCCCTTTTTTGGAGTCTAGGGCTGTTAATCGAGTTCTTTTTCAATCTGCGAGGGAAGAGCCTTTGTGGGGCGGAGCGCTGTTTTCTGGTGGGAGAATGGGCCCACCTTTCTCACCGGGGAATGATCCTTTTGGGGCTACTTTATTTTTGGGGATTGGAGGGGCTGATTCTTTTCCGCAAAAAAAGAGGGGGAGAGTTTCTCCTTTACGGGTGGCTCTCCGGGGGCCTTTTTGCTGAGGCCGTGTTTTTCTTGCGCCAGGAGCTCGAATACAAGCTCTTCTGTCCTCTCTGTCTCTTGGTGGGACTGGGTGTGTTGCTTTCCGCCCTGCCCCTTTTTTGGGTCTCTAAGCCTTCTTGGAAATTTGGAATAGGCGGGCTGGGAGGACTGGTCCTAGGATTCGCTCTTACGGCTAGTCCCCTCTCCGTCTTAAAGGCCCGGGCTTTTCCAGCCTTCCCGGATCGTCCGCCGGCCCCGGATCTCATTTTGATCTATTCTCCTTCCTGCCCCCATTGTCACGAGGTTCTGGAGTTTTGTCGCAAGCTCCCCCAAGCCAATCTCAACCTCTGCCGTAAGGAAGATGCCCTTCCTCTTTTCCGGCTCTTAGGTCTTTCTGGAGTCCCGGTCCTCATTGTGGATCATCCCCCTCATCAGGAGATCCTAGAGGGCTCTCGGGCCATCATAGCCTATCTTGAGAAACGCTTCCGTCAGAAGGCCCAACCCCTCCCCTTATCTCCTTCAGAAACCGGCCTCTTTATCCCTCAACTGGAAACAGGAGTGTGTAATGAACGCCAACCCACCTGCCAGTAATCTTGCGGGGAAGGCCTTGCTTATCGGAAGCTTCCCTCATCAGGACCATAAGGAGGCCCTGCGCTTAGTGCTGGAGTACACCCCGGAAATTCCCTGCTGGCCGCAGCTTCCCGCAAGGGGAGAGGGGATGCTCGTCCAGTTTTCGCGGGGGCTTCCCGGATGGCAAGCGGAAGCCTTGAAAATAGATCCCGAAAGTCCGGGATTTGAGGAAGAAAAACTCCGCTTTTACGAAGAATATCTGGCGGTTACCGAGGCTGGAGTTCCCCTGGGGGAAACCCGTTTCGTTTTGTCTCTAGAAGAGGCCCCTGGACTTTACCTTCTGGTGGAAAAGGCCCGGGAGCGGGCCCCTTTTTTGGCGGTCAAGGGCCAAATTACCGGTCCCTTCACCCTGGCCACTGGCTTAAGGTTTTCCGACGGGCGAGCCCTCTTTTACGATCCCGAGATGCGGGACATGGTGGTCCGCTTGATAGCCCTTAAGGCCCGTTTTCAAGTGGAACTTCTGCGCAGGCTTTCCTCTAGGGTGATCCTCTTCTTGGACGAGCCGGCCCTTTCCGGCTTCGGCTCTTCAGCCTTTGTAGGGGTCTCCAAGGAAGAGGTAATAGAAGCGCTCTCGGAGGTGGCGGCGGAGATCCACCGCGCTGGAGGGCTCGTAGGGGTCCATGTGTGCGGCAATACCGACTGGAGCCTTCTCTTCGAGAGCCCCATAGAAATCATAAATTTTGATGCTTATGATTTTTCCGAAAAATTCATAAGTTATAATAAATACCTGAATGAATTCTTTAAAAGAGGTGGCTGGGTGGCTTGGGGGCTAGTGCCTACTCTGCGCCGGGAAGCTTTAGAAGGTGAGACTTCCCAAGGCCTCTTAGAAAGATTCGTGAATTTGCTCAACCTTTTAGCGGAGCAGACGGGGTATTCCCTGGCCTTTTTATATCAACATTCCCTCCTTACTCCCTCCTGTGGAATGGGGACCCTTACCCCCGCTTTAACCCTCAAATCCCTCACCCTTCTGAGAGACTTAACCGAAGGGCTGAACCGCCTAGAATTGTTGAAGAGTAAGAAGTTTGGACGATAAGTTACACATGGAGCAAAGAAATTTTCAAAAAGGTTCGGGAAAGGGTGACCCGGGTGCTTTTGGAAATTCAGAAGGAGTATGCTGCACACTGTCTTCAAAATTTTCTGCTTTCCGATTATCCTCAAGTTGACGGCGATATCCTAATGCATATAAGTAGGAGTTGGTGGCTTTTGAGGAGGGGTGAAGGGCGAGACCTCATGATTGAGTCTGCGGCTTACGAAATAATCAAAAAAGAAGGCTTCGAAGAAGGATTACAGCAGGGATTACAGCAAGGATTACAGCAGGGATTGCTTGAAGAGGCCAGGGAGATGGTTCTGGAGGCCCTGGAG